>JAZSPO010000097.1:0-1975 GCA_045537505.1 Candidatus Nanosyncoccus sp. | reverse complement strand
AAGCAGAATAAATCATAAAAAATAAGTCCTATAAATCTATTTGACAGTATTAGGAATTATGTTATTGTATCATTTTCTTCCCTGTTAGTGATCCTTCTGTCTTCATACAAAATAATTTCACAAATGGATTCTTGAACAGGGAATTAATAACCAATCTTCCTATTGCAAAATAAGCCAATTTATGGTCTAACTTTCTACCAAATTGTCCGGATAGTCATCATCTTTTCGTACACTATCCCTCGGGGTGTCCCGCTACTATGTCAATTCCAGTTTAATTTTAGCATAAGGATTATTAAACATCAAGAGTTTTTTTCTATAATTTTTGACATTTTTAATTCGAGCGATTTTCGAGTGGTTATCGAACTGTTTTAGTGCTTTTTTCGAGCGATTTTCCTGATTTTTCGATTGATTTTTCTGGCAAAACTATAGAGGCGATACTGCTCTGGACGAAAAACTAGATCGAAAGTGCCGCAATATTGTATCTCTCGTCCACCGAACGATTTTTTGAACTTGGTAAATCCATACCAGGGATGATTTTTGGTCGCATCTTCTGGAGCGATACCCCAGAAATCAAATTTTTTTAATCCTTTTTCCTTCGCATCGAAAATCGCCGTACTGAGAATTGCGACAGTCGCAGGCAATCGACGATAGTTGTTATCAGAAGCAGACTGCATATAGTATCGTGTATCTTCGTAGTCAAAAAACAGGGAAGAGGCGATCACTTTTGTTGCAGAATCATTTTTTTCCAGTTCTTTAATCCAATCTGGCTGGATTTCCATCTTTTTTGGGTCGAAAACTGCAAGATAGAGCGAGGCAAAATCTTGGGACATCTCCGTCCTCAGATAATCCTCAGAATAGATACCAATATTTTTTCTTTTCGCAAGTTTCTGCTGTAAATCGACAAGATAATGAATATCATCTGGGTTTTTCGTAACACTAACAGAGATACCTTTTTTGGGAAACTGGTTATAACAGGTACGAGTCCCTTGCGTAAAATTGCTAATCATCTCTGATTGGGGTTGATCTAGATCAAGAATCCAGCTCTCTTTCGGATTCAGGTCTTTTACTTTTTTCGCATTCGGCAAACTCTGCCAAAAATCCAGAGTCTCAATTTCTTGGGGCTCTACTCTAATAAAAACGATTTTTTCGCTTCTTGCTAGCTGCTCTAGAGCTTTGTATGCTTTTTTTGCTGCATTTCTTTCCTTCAGATAAGGGCCGTAGGGAAGATATAGGTATTTTCCAAACTTCGTTGTCTTCTCAATAGCGAGAAATGTATAATCAGGCTCCTCAACAAAAATTGTTTTTTCTCCCAATTCTTCTTGTAACTTTTGCCAGGCTTTCGTCTGCTGAAAAGGAATATTCATAGAAATATTATAGCATTATTTACGATAATAGAATAAAACGCTAGGATATAGTGGACCTTGGTAGAATATTAATCTTGTATGGATCGCTGGGAGCAGCTCCAACACAAATTTCGTAAAAAGCGGCCGCTCCAACCATTGCGCCATTATCACCTGCAAATTTTAGGGCAGGGAAAAAGACGGAAAGCGGAGCATTGCCAGATGAGGAACCGTTAAATCGCAAGAAAGCATGCGTTCGTAAATCCTGGTTCGCACTGACGCCACCAGCGATGACAATAGATCTCGTATCCGGATAATCTCGTAGTGCCATCTCAATTTTATCTAATAGAATATCTGTAGCCGTTGCCTGAAAGGAAGCAGCGAAATCTGCTTTTTGCTGGGCAGATAAACGTTCTGCCAGTTGATGAGAAGGGAAAGAAATAGGAACAGAAAGCTCTTTTTGGACTGCTCTTAGAACAGCAGTCTTCAGACCAGAAAAAGAAAAATCGAGGTTCTTGATCTGTGGATGGGGAAGAAGATACTTTTTCGGATCACCAGGTTTTACCTCTGTAATATTCCCTTCTTTGTCTATGATGATCCCAGCAGCCGCTTTTGCTATGGAAGAAGTCGGAGGC
>JAZSPO010000010.1:0-8701 GCA_045537505.1 Candidatus Nanosyncoccus sp. | reverse complement strand
TATTTTCTGCAAAGACATAGACCGTCTCGTCCACCAAGGTTTCTCCATCTTTTAGGGTGGATTGGCTTTGGGAAGTAGTGGTGGCTATTTTCTCTGGCTGGGAGACAGCATACGAAATGACAGATGTTGTGCAAACTCCAGCAACAATTGTTGCAGCTAGAAGACTTAAATTTTTTAATTTTTTAGACATTGTTTCATCTCCTTTGTTGTTTTACAAATAACTTTATCGAATAATATCAGCATCGCTGGTAGTACGAATATCACAATTAACATACTAATAATCGCACCACGAGCGAGTAGAACGCAAATTGAACTAATCATATCGATGTTTGAATAAATGGAAACGCCCAAAGTTGCGACAAATAATCCAGCACTGGAGACGATAATTGAAGGAATCGAAGTGGACAAGGCGATGTGGACTGCTTTATTGCGTCCTTTTCCAGATATTCGCTCGGTCTTGTATCTCGTAGTCATCAAGATTGCATAATCCACTGTCGCACCGAGCTGAATCGTACTAATACAGATTGGTGCAATAAATGGTAGGCTAGTACCAGTAAGGGAAGAGATGCCGAGGTTGATAAAGATTGCCACCTCGATGATTGTGATCAGTATAAACGGCAAAGAAATCGATTTTTCGACGAGTGCAATAATAATGAAAATCGCGACGATCGAGATTGCATTAACGATCTGGAAATCAGTGTCAGTCGTTTCAATCATGTCCTTCATTGCTGGTGCTTCGCCAATCAGCATTCCTCCTTCATCATAAGTCTTTAGGATATCTTTCAATGTTCCAAGTTGCTGGTTCACCTCATCTGTTGCAACACCGTATTCGGAGCCAATCATGAACAATTTCCAGTTTTTACTTTGTAGCTTCTTCGTCACAGAAGATGGAAGGAAGTCTAGTGGTATTCGTTCGCCAATGAGCGATTCTGTTCCGAGTACATATTTTACGCCATCGACTTTTTCCATTTCCTCGGCCATTTTTCGAATATTGGCTTCAGGTGTAGATGTCTCAATAAGTAGCATATGAGTCGATTCCATATGGAAGTTTTCTTCGAGTTTTGAGTTGGCGATGGCATGTGGCATATCGTCTGGTAAAGAACCTCCGATGTTGTAATAAACTTCAGATTGTGTTTTTCGATAAGCGATGTAAGCAGGGATAGTAATTCCAGCAAAGATAATGAGGAAAATTGGGAATGCTTTGATAATAGAGCTAGAGACCTTATTCATGTTTGGAAGTAGTGGCTTGTGGGACAAACGATTGAGCATTTTGTCGAAGCAGAGAATCATGGATGGGAGCACCGTCACGCAACCAATTACACCGAGAATAACGCCTTTTGACATGACAATACCAAGGTCGATACCCATTGTAAATGACATGAAGCAAAGGGCGATGAAGCCGGCGATCGTCGTAATAGAGCTACCAACGACAGAGGAGAAAGTTTTTTCGATAGCTTTTTCCATCGCTTTTTCTCTATTGTCTTCATGCATGCATTGTTCTTTGTAGCTATGCCAGAGGAAAATTGAATAGTCCATGGTCACAGCTAGCTGTAGAACGGCAGCTAATGCTTTTGTAATGAAGGATATCTCGCCGAGGAAGATATTGGTTCCGAGGTTCAGAATAATCATCATGCCGATTGAGGCGATGAAGATCAGAGGGATTAGCCAGTTGTCTAGAAAGATTAGCATTGCGAGAACGGACAAGGCTACAGCGATTGCGACGTAGATGATTTCTTCTCGCTCGCAGAGATCTTTTAGGTCGATGACCAGGGCAGACATTCCAGAAAGATAGGCTTTTTCTCCGACCACATCTCTGATTTCTGTGACGGCATCAAGTGTCGCATCTTCTGATGTCCCAGTTTCATAGAAAACAATCATCATGGTGGCATGATCGGAATTGAAAGCCTGGTACAAATCGTCTGGTAGAATTTCTAGTGGCATAGAAAGGTTGTTCGATAGGGAAGAATACCAGATGACGGAATCGATATGAGATATTTTTTCTATTTCAGTCTTTAGCTCGGCGACTTTTTCTTCTGGCATATCTTCGAAAACAAGGAAAGAGAATGCTCCTTTGCCGAAATCTTTTCGTAGTTCGTTTTGGCCAACCATCGTATCCATATTTTGTGGCAGATAGGTCAGCATATCGTAGTTGACTCGAGTATTAATAATTCCAAAGAAAGCTGGAATCATCAACAAAAGTGCAATCAGTAGAATAAAAAATCGATGTTTGACAATTAGCTTCGAGACCTTCATAACTGCCATTATTATACAACATTTTCTAAAAAAATGATAGCTTTTCTAAACCGTGTTTAATATTTCGAACTGTGTTATGATAATAAAGGAATATATGACATCGAAACAAGAGAAGAATAATACTTTTAAGAGTATTGTAAGATATACGATTGTGTTTCTAGCTTTGATTTTTCTTACTTTTTGGCTTATTTTCAAAGATCAAGATATAAACAGTGTATTTGAGGCGCTAGGAGAAGTAAACTATGGTTTTGTCCTGCTTGGAATAGCATTGATGTTTGGCTCTCTTTTAGTCCAAGCCCAAAATGTACGGAAAATTTTAGCTTCTTTTGATGTAACGATTTCTCTTATGAAATCTTTGAAATTTACAATGATTGAGTTTTTCTTTTGCGCACTGACTCCTGGAGCAAGTGGTGGACAGCCAGTAGAGATATATTATATGGCGAAAGAAAAAATTCCGACTCCGAAAGCGACTCTTGCTGTTTTAGTCCAGATTCTTGATTTCCAGATTGCCGTCATGCTCATAGGTGTTATCTCGCAAGTAATAATGTGGTTTACTAACCCAGATCTATTAACAGGCACAGTGGCATGGCTCCTACGTATTGGCATGGCTATTAATGGTATTGCGTTGGTAGTTCTAGCATTTTGTATCTTCTCTCGTAGGATTACGAAAATCATAGTGGGATGGGTAATAAAAATTTTGACAAAAATAGGAGTAAAGAGAATGGATGAGCGCCGAGCGGCCCTAGAGAAGTCGCTAGGAAATTACCAGGAAAGTGCGATCTATATCAAAACGCATCCAAAAGAATTTTTGCTTTCTATCGGTCGAGCCATCGTGCAGGTTTCATTATATTACCTCATCCCATACTGTGTTTATCTTGCTTTCGGTCTCCACGATATGACCGTAGTACAAATATTCACAATCCAGTCAGTGCTGTTTCTGGCGACTTCTGGGTTGCCGCTACCTGGTGCGGTCGGTGCCAGCGAAAGTGTGTTTCTCGCGTTGTATGGTGTAGCTTTCGGAGAACGATTGCTTGCCCCTGCGATGCTTATAAACCGTGGCATTAGTTTTTATCTATTTGTTATCATCACGTTGTTCGTAGTTATAATAAATGTGATTAATCTAAAACGCAAAGAACTAAAAGCAACGAAGACAAGTAGCTGAAAATTATTTTTTGACTAGGTTCGGATATGCCTGGTGGACTCGTTCGTCTGGATAAACTGTATCAAGGAATTGTCCGTATGGCGTAAATGATGGAATATTGTGGTCTCTAAGATTCATTTTGATGACTGCGGAGAAAGAAATGAAGACGTCGATTGATAGGAATACAACGAGGAACCAAAACAAGAAATTGCCGATTTTCAGAGGGATTTTTTCGATTAAATCGCTGAAAAACGGATAAACAAATTTGATGAAGATTAGACAGATTACTCCCCAGATAAACATGATAAAGAGGGAAGTTCGACCGTTAATATTGAAAATTTGGTCGCTGTAATCCCAAGAAGTAGTACCAGTAAAGACTTCTTGTAGCCAACCAGTGAGATATTCGCATATTCCACAGATTAATCCTCCATAAATCAGAATCTGCCACCACTTCATTTTTTTTCTGGCAAAACAAAATGTCATTAAAGCACCTCCGAGACCATAGATGACGCTAAAAGGCCCATATATTACGGCACTTCTTCTCTCTAGGAAAATAGTTCCATCACTACATAAATGTACAACGAAATTGAGGATTACTTCGTAGACGTATCCAAAAAGACAACCGAAAATAAAAACGAAGAATATTTTTTTGAAACAAACACCTTCGGCAAATTTTTTCGGCTGGTCTTTACTAACCATATGTTAATTATAACATGCCAAGATTTGGATTCAAAAAATCCAGCCAAGTTCGACTGGATTTTTAGAGAGCTATTTCCGAGACTTTTAGTTAAGGATAGCAATCATAATATTAAGATATGCAGCGAATGTTGTCCAAAGGAAATAAGGAAGAAGACAGAAGAAGGCAATGTTGCTGAGCGATTTTGCTTTGGAGAGAAGAACTATTATCAGAATCCACATTACAGCTAGAATTGCAAAAGCGAGCCATCTTTGTTGAAGATTGAAAAAGACGATAGTCCAACAAAAGTTCAAGATTAGCTGAATGCCATAAATCACTAAAGCAGTATTACTCTTTTTTGTATCCTTTGCACCTTTGTAGAAAATAAAGAAGCTGGCAATACCCATTAGAATATAGAGAATAGTCCAAGCAACAGGGAATAGCCATGCAGGTGGAGCGAGCAGAGGTTGTTCAAATTCACCGAATTGGGTCATTGCGTTCTGTGAGAGTAAAGAAATAGCGAATCCACCTCCAAGTGGAACAGCAATACAAAGCATCAATCTCCAGATGACACCAAAAACGGAGATCTTGCGATTCGAGTCCTTCATCGAGGCCTTACTAGACGTAGTTTTTTGTGTAGTGGATTTATGCGTCGTGTTTTTTCTTGTTGATTTTTTAGTATTTTTTGCCATATTATCCTCTTAATTTATCATAATAATATTAGCATAAACAGTATGAAGAAACAAGCTAAAATTGACTTTTGCTGAAAATATGATAAAATATAAATAGATTTGTTCCTTACCAGACGAAAGGGGGGTGAAAAAATGAAGCTTAAAGAAGTTAGAAAGAAGAAATTGTTCTTTTACCAACACGAGTTTGAACTAGATGATGAGAAGAAGGTAGTTTGTCGTCTGATGGTGATGGAAACATCAAGAACTATAGTCGATCTTACCGTGGTAACGATGCCAGAATTCCGTCATCGTGGATATGGTACTATGGGCGTAAGGATGCTCCTGGAATGGGCAATGAAGAAAGGCTACAAGACGGCCACACTGACTAATCTCTTCGACTCCGAGGCAGTCGACAAGATTGCCAAAAAATTAAAGTTCAAAAAAGTCGGTAAAAACATCTGGTACAAATCTATCAATGGGTCACCATGAGGGGACCCTTTTTCTTGCTCTGCAAGACTTCTCGTCTGTTCCTCTTTATAACATCTGCAGAATAAAAAAATAAAACCCTTTGGGTTTATTTTTTATCCTGGTGGGTCGCGAGGGGCAGGTCACCCCATCTGCGACAAGCCCCCAAAATAAAAATCTGAGAGCAAGCTCCCATATTTTTATCCTGGTGGGTCGCGAGGGGCTCGAACCCCCGACCTTCTCGGTGTAAACGAGACGCTCTAGCCAACTGAGCTAGCGACCCTAGCTTTTTTATTATAGCACATTTTTCGTAAAACTGGAATGAGTTTGGCAAGGAGAACACAGAGAAAAATATAGATTGGGCCATGCGTAAAACTAGCTCTAAAATGGTATAATGAAATTATTAAACATTTCGTGAAAGAGAAGGAGAGAAGATGGTTAAACCAAAAATGCTAAAAAAAGGCAGTAAAGTAGCAATCGTGTCTTTGTCGCGGGGTATTTTAGGTGAACCATTTGCAAAACATGAAGTCGATTTATTAGAAAAACGCTTAAGTGAATTAGGCCTTACATATGAGTATATGCCAAATTCAAAAAAGGACATGGAATATCTTGCCGAGCATCCAGAAGCTAGGGCGGAAGATCTAAAAGCAGCCTTCCTAGACGATTCTATTGATATGATTTGGTGTGCAATTGGTGGGGAAGATACTTATCTTACCTTGCCATATCTGATGAATGAGGATTTCCAGAATCTGCTTTTAGCGCATCCGAAGATTTTTATGGGTTTTTCTGATACGACGAACAATCATTTGATGTTCCAGAAGCTAGGACTCAACACCTATTATGGTCCTGCACTTTTGACAGATTTGGCAGAATTTTCGCCAGAAATGTTGCCATATACTGCGAAATGTATAAAAAATTTGTTCAATAACAACAGGGGTATTGTGCTAGAAAGCAGCCCAATTTGGTATCAATCTCGTACTGATTTCGGAGAAGATCAGGTTGGCGTACCGGCAATTGAACGAAAAGAAGAAAAAAACATTGAATTTTTGGGTCCAAAACAAGTCGCTTTGGGAGAACTACTCGGAGGTTGCATCGAAAGTCTATATGAATCGGCTGTTTGTTCACGTTTTCCAGAAAAACAACGTGAAATTTTCGGTGAGTTTCCAATTTTTC
Organism: Candidatus Nanosyncoccus sp.; assembly: GCA_045537505.1. GTDB lineage: Bacteria > Patescibacteriota > Saccharimonadia > Saccharimonadales > Saccharimonadaceae > Nanosyncoccus. The sequence goes on along the minus strand of JAZSPO010000010.1, from coordinate 2,322 downwards.
CGAATAATTTTGAGTGGCAAGGAAAGATTTTGTTTATAGAAACAAGCGAAGAACAGCCTAGCCCAGAAAAATACCGAAAAATGATAAAAGAGTTAGAGGGCAGGGGGGTTTTCCAGGCCGTAGTGGGTGTTTTGGTTGGTAAGCCGATGGACGAAAAATATTATGACGAATATAAAGAAATAGTCTCCCAAATTGCTGGTAAATATCACTTGCCTGTAGCCTATAATATGAATTTTGGTCATGCTACTCCGCGCATGATTTTACCTTATGGCCAGATAGCGAAAATTGATCCAGAAAAACAGCAAGTTTCACTAAGAGAACCGCTGTTTATTAGCGAATTAGACGAAATAATTAGAGTGAAATTATTAAATTCTGTTGATGTTGATCGCTATGTACACTCGATTCTAGTGGCCGAGGTGGCAAAAAGGTTGGCGATACGCTATGATTTGGATGCAGAAAAAGCTTATACTGCTGGATTGACACACGATATTGCAAAACGTTTATCGCCAGAGGAAGAAAAATACTTTGTTAGAAAGTATCAGCTTGATGATGGGCTACTTAGCGACACCGCAAAGAACTATCGCCACTCTGATATTGGTGCAGTAGTAGCAAAAGAATGGTTCGATTTGGATGACGAAATTTGCCAGGCGATTAGGTTGCATACTATACCAACTACAGAGATGACTAGCTTCGATAAAGTGATTTTCTTGGCTGATAAACTTGGTCGTAGGGACTTTGAAAATAGCTTAGAACCGCTGAGAGAACTGGCTTTTGAAGATCTGGATAAAGCAATGTTGTTCTTCCTGGATGAACAGGCAAAAGATTTAGAAAAACGAGGTATTAAGCAACATCCGGATACGGTAAAATTCATTGAGAGTCTTCAGGCTCAATAAAATCCGTCTAATATCTTGGAATTATGGTAAAATAAGTATAGGAAAGGAAGTGTTTTTAATGATGGAAAAAATAGAGTTTGCTGAAAAAATGAGACATACTTTATCGCACGTGATGGCTGCTGCAGTGAAGAGCTTATATCCTGATGCGAAGTTTGGAATTGGTCCAGCGATCGAGGATGGCTTTTATTATGATATTGATTTTGGTGATGTGAAAATTTCCGAAACAGACCTTCCAAGAATAGAGAAAAAGATGCGCGGCATTATCCAGCGCAAATTGCCGATGACTCGCCGCGAAGTGACTAGAGAAGAGGCCTTGAACTGGGCAGTTGCCGAAAAGCAAGATTTAAAAAGAGAATTGATCGAAGATTTGCCAAAGGAAGAAAAAATCACTTTCTATGACTTGGGCGATGTATTTTCTGACCTTTGTAAAGGTCCACACATTAAAAACACTGACGAATGCGGACCATTTAAATTAGTCAGAGTGGCCGGAGCTTATTGGAAAGGCGACGAAAAACGCCAGATGCTGACACGTATTTATGGAGTTGCTTTTGAGACAGAGGGAGAGCTAGAAGCATACTTAAAACGTCAAGAAGAGGCTAAATCTCGCGACCATCGTAAGCTCGGCAAAGAATTGGATCTATTTTGCAACTCGCCTTTAGTTGGTTCGGGTTTGCCATTATTTACGCCAAGAGGCACGATTTTACGCGATCTTTTGAACCGCTTTGCTCTTAGCTATAGGGAAAAGCGTGGCTACCAAAAGGTCTGCATCCCACATATTGCTCTAGTCGATTTGTACAAAACTTCTGGTCATTATGCCAAATTTCCAGAGCTTCTGAAATTTACTAGTTCTGAATCTGGAGATGAACTAGCTTTGAAACCAGTAAATTGCCCACACCATGCTCAGATTTTTGCTTCACAGCCACGTTCATACAAGGAATTGCCAGTTAAATATCTAGAATCGACAATGGTTTATCGTGATGAGCGAAAGGGTGAGTTGGGCGGCTTGTCTCGTGTACGTGCGATTACCCAAGATGATAGCCATGTATTTTGTACAGATGACCAAGTCGGAGAAGTTTTCGGAGAACTGATTGAAAGTGCAAAGGATTTGTATGCTAAAGTTGGCATGAAACTACGCTTACGTCTGTCATTTAGAGACGACAGTGATGGCTATATTGGTACTCCAGAGATGTGGAAGAAGGCTGAGAATTCGATCAAAGCGATGGCTGATAAGTATAAAATGGATTATTTTATCGGTATCGGCGAAGCGGCCATGTACGGTCCGAAAATGGACTTTATGGCAGTGGATGCTTTGGATCGTGAGTGGCAGCTTGCTACCGTGCAGCTGGACTATGCTCAGCCGGAGAGGTTTGGCCTAGAATATATTGCAGAGGACGGCAGCAAAAAACGTCCGGCCATGATCCACTGTGCT
>JAZSPO010000072.1:0-2040 GCA_045537505.1 Candidatus Nanosyncoccus sp. | reverse complement strand
AATGATCCAGTCCTCAAAAAACACTATGAGCAAGATGTCGCAAAGAGAATTGACGTTTCTGTCGAAGATTTGCAGGCCAAAAAAATTGATAGTGGTCCAACAAGAAGGTTGAAAAAAATTCGAGCAAAGGGCGAGACAACGAAAAGATTACAAATGCTAGAAGATAATTTGCTTTCGATCATGATTTTTGGCGGAGATATTGGCAATGGTATCAATCTTGAAATACCAGAAGACGAGACGAAACTAGAAGAGCTATCCTTGATTTTTGAAACGAAGTTTAGAAACAAGACGACAGAATCTCTGAAACAAGATGCCAAGGAAATGTTCTCACAATACAAGAAGGAAAAGAAAGCCCAGGAGATAGTGGAATTAACAGAACAGTTGGCAGAATTAGAAGATGACGAAGAAAAATCGAAAGATATTTTACGAAAAATACAGCAGTTGCAAAAAGGTTGAATTTTTAAGTCAGTTTTAGTATAATTTCCCTAATGATGCAGGACAAAGATGATATTTTGAATTCTAGTTCTTTGATGGACCAAGAAGAACCTGGGATGGGCGATCTCGCTGACGAAGAAGAGCTTTCGGATGAAGAGCTTGCTATTACTGTTGATAATGTCGATGCTTTTGCAGACGATTCAGTTCGTCTATATTTGCGTGAAATCGGAAAAATCCCACTTCTGACGCCAGAAGAAGAAGCGAAACTTGCGAGAAAAGTGATCAAGGGCGACAAAAAAGCCAAAGACAAACTAGCCGAAGCTAACATGCGTCTAGTTGTTTCGATTGCCAAAAGATATTCTGGACGCGGACTAGATTTATTGGATCTAATTCAGGAAGGGAACACAGGTCTTCTAAGGGCGGTAGAAAAATTCGATCCGAGCAAAGGATTCAAATTTTCGACCTATGCCACTTGGTGGATTCGCCAAGCGATTACGCGTGCGATTGCTGACCAGGCAAGGACGATTCGTATTCCTGTACATATGGTCGAAACTATCAACAAAGTTCTCCGTGCGACTCGTAAATTGACCCAAGAATTAAACCGTGAACCGACTGTAGAAGAAATCGCAAAAGAAATGGATATGGATCCAGAAAAAATTGAATACGTTATGAAGATTAAACAAGATATTGCTTCGCTCGACCAAAGTGTCGGACGAGATGGCGATGATGAAGATTCTGTGCTTGGTGATTTTGTCGAGGATGAAGAACGTATTTCTCCAGAGGATTCGGCGGCGAACCAAATTTTGAAGGAACAGTTGGCTAGCATCATTTCTACATTATCAGAACGTGAGCAAAAAATTATTAAATTACGATTCGGTATTGGTGGGGGAAGACCTCATACCTTGGAAGAAGTCGGTGCTGAGTTTTCTGTCACGAGGGAACGCATCCGACAAATCGAAGCGAAAGCCTTGTCGAAGCTTCGCAAACATAAGGATACAAAGAAACTACACGAATATCTGAGGTAAATATGAAAAGAATCTTGAAATCAATTTCTAATTCCATTGTAGTTGTCGTAATGGCAATTTCTACGATGTGCACTTCGAATTTTCTCATGACCCAAACAGCTGGAGCTACGGCTAGTTCCGCTGGAACGTTTGGCGTAGAAACAGCAGTACTAAAAACTTGTACAGGCGACGTCGATGGCATATTTTGTATCCTGAACATTGCGTTACAAATTCTGACTTATGGCGTAGGTATCGTCGGTACACTTGGAATTGTAATCTCTGGTATCATGTATCTGACAGCAAGAGATAATGAACAGCAAATGACCAAAGCAAAATCTCGAATTATCAATATCATAATTGGCTTGGTAATTTATGCTATGATGTGGGGATTGTTACAATGGCTTCTTCCGGGCGGAATTGGCTCGTAAGAGCTATCGAAGGAGTCGATGGAGTCTTTTGATGCAAAGAATTATCATTGTCTTTAATCCAAGATCGTCTAAACAGGCAAAGATCCGTCAAGAAGTCATTGGACCAGTCCAATCTTTGAGTGGCTATCAAGTCGGAAAATTTGAAGTTAAACAAGCACCAGTCGAAGAAAATG
>JAZSPO010000039.1:0-7886 GCA_045537505.1 Candidatus Nanosyncoccus sp. | reverse complement strand
GGTAGTTCGTAGGGATATATTTCTTGTTTGCCACCACGCCAGCGAGGCTATATCCATCTTCTGGGAAATTAGCTATATGCTCTAGAATCCGACTCGTATTTATGCTATTTCCTATCACAATCGCACCCAAAGTACCTTTGTCACGACGCGTAAACGCATTCCTAATCTGGCGAATTATGCTTCTAATAATCACAAGCATAATAAAGCTAATAATCATGGCATAGACAGCGACCAATCTAGTTGGGAAAATGTGCTGCTCTGTAAAGAAAACATAAGTAATCAGTGCCATGACGCCCAGTACCGAAGCAAGCAACAATCTTATGATTTCCGGCAAACGAGAGCGATTAATAATGATTGATTTGTTGTACAAACCAAGAATTGCCATTAGGATAATCCAAATCGGCACCAAGAAACAAATCGTCTTCGTGAACTCGCCAGGTTCCGCCTCGAAAAAATACGGTTTTTGGTCGATATAGATACGAAACAAATAAGCGAGCAAAAATGATCCTACTATTGCGATTGCATCACCAACGACTAGGACTACGCGATAAATCAAGCCCGGATCTTTTTTCATACTCTAATATTATAACATATAGTATAATAACGATAAATGAATATGAAAGGTAAATTATGAAGGTATTGGTAACTGGTGGGACTGGATTCATCGGCTCGCACACCGTCGTCGAGCTAATTGAAGCTGGCATAGAAGTAGAGATAGTGGACAATTTTTGCAATAGTAAGCCCGAGGTGATTGATAGAATCGAAAAAATAACTCATTTTCGCCCAGTCTGCCATGATGTCGATTTGTGCGATTACAAAAAACTCAAAGGTATTTTCAGACAATCTGAAAAAAATGATCGTTTCGACGCCGTCATCCATTTTGCTGGCCTAAAAGCTGTCGCCGAGAGTGTCGAAAACCCTCTGAAATATTATGACAACAATCTTATGAGCACGATTAATCTCCTAAAATGTATGGCTGAATATAATGTCACAAAAATGATTTTTTCTTCTTCTGCTACGGTCTATGGCGATTCAGGAACAGAATCATTCACCGAAAGTTTACCGACTGGCCAAGGTATTACGAACCCTTATGGCAAGACCAAATATATGATCGAGGAAATTCTAAAAGATCTCGCAGCTGCTTGGCCAAGTTTCTCGGTCGCAATATTACGTTATTTTAACCCAATTGGAGCACACGAATCTGGCTTACTAGGAGAAGATCCGACCGGCCGTCCAAACAATCTCATGCCGATTATCATGAAGGTCGCTACTGGTGAAATTCCAGAATTGTCCGTCTATGGAGACGACTATCCGACACCGGATGGAACTTGTATTCGAGATTACATCCACGTCGTGGATCTCGCAAAAGGTCATCTCGCGGCATTCAAAAGCTTCGCGAAGCCAGGAGTAGAAATCTACAATCTCGGAAGCGGAAAAGGCACCAGCGTGTTAGAAATGATTGCAGCTTTCGAAAGGGCGAGTGGAGAGAAATTGCCATACAAAATAGTCGGCAGAAGAGCTGGAGATCTAGCAGGATTTTTCGCAGATCCAGAAAAAGCAAAAATGGAACTAGGCTGGGAAACCAAGCTAACAGTTCATGATGCAATGAGAGATACAATTCGATTCCTCGATCATGAGAAGAACCATTAGACTAGGGACGAAGTTTTTTATAAATCATCCAACAAAACTTATAAAAATTTTTGTGGACTAAAAGTGTTCTGATCGCAATCTTGTCTCGGAGCGTCGCAAATGGATTTTTCGTGACATCTTTTTTGTGTTTCTTCAGATAATCAATAATCTTCTCTTCCTCTGCGGCCATTTCTGGAGAAAGAGCCTTCGCACTTAACATCATCCAAAGCACAGAAAACCTAGCATGCATGCGGCGCAGACTGACCGTCGTTCCCAAATACGGAAACGCCGCACCGAGATCATCACACATTTCATCGGTCAATTTTATAATGCTCAACTTGTCTTCAGAAAAAGACGCAGCAGAAATAGAATCTTTGCGTTTTTTGTAGATGTATTTTGCCTCATTCCCATAGGCAATATTCGGACATTTTTTGATTAACTTATATGTAGTTCCCAAATCTTCATGGACCACACCAGCTGGAAAACGCACATCTTGCCATAATTCTCTTCGATATAATTTCGCATAAGCCGAGACATTAAACCCTTCTTCTCGCAGCATTCTCCCCAGAGTCTCTTCTGTACTCATGTTTTTTTCTGGATAATCTCTGCCATAATCTATAGTTTTTCCTTTTACTGTCACTTCCTCAATAGCACATATTGACATTTTCGATTTATATTTTGTAGTAAGTGAGCGTAAATACTGTACACAATCTGGAGCGAATTGATCATCCGAGTCCAAAAAAGTAATAAAGTCCCCTTTCGCTTCCTCTAGCCCACGGTTACGAGCAGCAGAAAGACCTTGATTCTCCTGGTGGATGAGTCTCATTCGAGGATCTTTTTTCACGAATTCATCGCAATAAACTCCACTCCCATCGGTCGAGCCATCATCAATAATGATAAACTCTAGCTTGGGATAATTTTGTTGCAAAAGAGAGTTAAGGCAATCTTCCAGATACGGCAAAACATTATAAACAGGAACAATAACAGATATTAACGGAGTTTCCATAAGAATATTATACCATTGGCTGCTATTTAAAGAAAAATATGTTAGAATAATAAAGATGAGTACCAGCTCTAACATGTTTGAAAAGAAAAATCGCGTGCTCCTGGGCGAGCTTGTGAAGACTGATTTTAAGCTTCGCTACCAAGGTTCATTTCTTGGTTATCTCTGGGCTTTGATCAAGCCTCTTTTGATGTTCGCTATTCTTTATGTCGTTTTTGCGAAAATTCTTCGCTTCGGCGGTGATATTCCACATTATCCAGTTTATCTCTTGGTAGGTACTGTGATGTGGAACTTTTTCACTGAATGTACCCAACAAGGTATCCATGCAATTGAAGTACGTGGTGATCTACTGAGAAAAATCAACTTTCCAAAATATATCGTCGTGGTGAGTGCGACCAGCACTGCCGTCATCAACGTTCTCATTAATGTTTGTGTCGTCATCATCTTCGCTCTCATAAACGGTGTCACGCCGACCTGGTCTTGGCTGCTCGTCCCACTTTCTTTGCTAGAGCTATATGTCCTGGCACTCGGTATTTCCCTTCTACTTGGTGCAATTAACGTGAAGTTTCGCGACATCGGTTCGATTTGGGAAGTCCTCACCCAAGCCCTCTTCTATGCAGTTCCTATTATTTACCCAATCTCTATGGTCTCTGCGACTTCCATGTTCGCTGCGAAAATTATCCTGCTCAATCCTATCGCACAAGCTATTCAGGACATTCGTTATAATCTAATTACAGATGTAACAGAGACAACTTGGGGCGTGGTCGGAGGTTATTGGGTCATGGTTCCAATCGCAATTGTCGTCTTCGTTTTCGTAATTTCCATTCTCTATTTCAAGAAACGTGCTAAACATTTCGCAGAGGAGGTCTAATGAAGTGGAGTGAAAAATACCTGAAAAGAATGCACGATACAGCAGAAGCAGAAGCTATGGACGAAGAAATCGCGATTAAGGTATCCGACTTGTACAAAAGTTTCAAATTGCCGACCGAGCGTGCTTGGGGATTAAAACAAGCTATCTTCAATCGCATTAAAGGCGTCAAAGGTTATACAAAACAAGAAGTCTTGCGTGGAATATCTTTTGAAGTAAAAAAAGGCGAATTTCTCGGGATTGTTGGACGCAATGGTAGTGGAAAGTCTACTTTATTAAAAGTCCTTTCGCAGATCTACATTCCTGACAGTGGCACTGTCAGAGTCAACGGCTCTTTAATTCCTTTTATTGAACTCGGCGTAGGGTTCAACCCAGAATTGACGGGGCGAGAGAACGTTTATCTCAATGGTGCCTTGCTTGGTTTTTCCAATTCAGAAATGAAAGAAATGTATGATGATATCGTAAAATTCGCTGAGTTAGAACAATTCATGGATCAGAAACTAAAAAATTATTCTTCTGGTATGCAGGTCCGTCTTGCCTTTTCTATCGCAATTCGCGCAAAAGGCGATATTCTCATTCTGGATGAAGTTCTCGCCGTCGGCGATGCGGCTTTCCAGGAAAAATGTAATGATTACTTCAAGAGTCTTCATGGTAATCAAACAGTTATATTAGTGACTCATTCTATGGATAATGTCCAAAAGTTCTGCGACCGTGCCATCCTAATTGAAAATGGGAAAATCGCTTGCGAAGGCAAGCCAGAAAAAGTGACAAAAGCATACATGAAGCTTTGGGAATAACTCTATTTCTTTTTGTGGGCGTATGATTTGAACATCGTGAGATAGACACTCGGAGGATATTTGAGAATTGCTTTCAGTGCTTTCCAATACTTTTTCGGAAAATATCTTTTTTGTAGCATCTTCTGGAGCTTTGCATCCTGGAATTCCGCTCTCATTCTTAGCAAAAATTTTTCTCTTTGTTCTTTTGGCAAAATCGTCATATACCAGCTAAAATTTCCGAATTTTACTGCTTCGAAAATATATCCATAAGTATTCCAGATTTTCCTCGATTTCAGATATTTTTCTACTTCTGCATATTCTTCATTCATGCGGAAGATATTCTCAATTTTTGCATTCGGTTTTTTGCGACAATGAAGGTATGGTTTATCAGTTAAAATAATCTTCCCGCCAGCTGCCAGAGCCTTAAAATGGAATCCCACGTCTTTGCAATAATAATCCGACCCAGGCAGAAAAGTAATTTTTTCCTTAAGTAAGTAATCTTTGCGATATATCCCTGCTCCGACAATAGGTGCCTCATAAAAAATTCTCGTATATTCTGCTGGATTGACAATTCTTCCAGTCTCATCTGGTAGAATCGACTCGTGCATCATTTCTTGCTTGTTGATAATTTCAAAATAATTACTTTTCGCGATATCCGCATCGTACTTTTTTACCAGAGCAAAAAGTTCGATGAACATTTCCGGATCGACAAACTCATATGGATTTAGAAAGCCTATGTATTCCCCTTTTGCTTGCTTTATTCCTTGGTTCATGACGAGACCGAAGTCATTTACTTTGCACGGAACCACTCTAAACCTATGGTCATTTTTCGTATAATTTTTTAGCAGCTCGATTACTTCGCTGTTCTCCCCCTGTGCGATACAAATTACTTCCATATCATCGAGAATCTGATTATGTAAGCTCTTCAGACAATCCGGAAAATTCTCGTTATATTCATCAACATAAACTAGGACGGTCACCCTAGGACCATCTGTTTGCACCTGATCAATAATATGAGATTTCTCCTCTACTGCACTCATTCTAGAAATAGTTTATGCTGTTTTTTCTTGTTTTTCAAGTTCAAAAAGGTATCTAGACAACGCATCTTGCCAAACAGGCAGCAGCTCGAATCCTTGGTCTTTTAGTTTCGACTTGTCCAAGCGAGAATTAAACGGACGTGCCGCGACAGAAACACCATATTCTGCCGTCGTGACTGGAATAACTTTTGAGTCAATTCCTGCTTGTTTGAATATTTCCTTCGTGAAATCCGCCCAGGAAATATAGCCGCCTTCGTTTGTCGCATGATAATAACCATATTTTTCCGTTTCTATCATATCGACAAGCAATCTCGCCAAATCTGGGGTATAGGTCGGCGTTCCGATCTGGTCATCGACCACCTTCACTTCCGCATGCTCGCGTCCGACTTTTAGCATCGTCTTTACGAAATTATGTCCATTCTTGCCAAACACCCAAGCAATACGTACGATGAAATAATTATCTGTATTTTCTACGACTGCCTTCTCGCCATTGAGCTTTGTTCGTCCATAAAAATTCTGGGGAGCATAATTCTTGTCATCTGGTTGCCATGGTTCTGTTCCCTGTCCACTAAAAACATAGTCCGTCGAGATATACACCATTTTTGCACCGACTTTCTTACAAGCCTTTGCGATATTTGCCGTTCCCTCGACATTGACTTTCTCTACGACCGCTTGGTTCGCAGGGTCCTCAGCTGCATCGACGTTCGTCCAAGCGGCACAATGCACGACAGCATCCGGCCGATAATCAGAAATGGCTTTCTCTACGGCTTCGCCATCTGTGATATCGAGTATGATCGTCTTGAATTCTGGATTCGTATTTTCTGAGCGATCAGCACCCAATCCATCGTATCCACGTTTTTTCAGTTCCAGCATGACATCATGCCCAAGTTGACCAGATGTCCCAGTGACTAAAACTTTCATCTATACCTCCTCTTTTTGATAATTTCCAGATAGAATATCCTGCCACCAATCCTCGTGGTCCACATACCATTTGATTGTTTTCTTGATGCCATCTTCGAATTTCGTCTCTGGCAACCAGCCTAGCTCATCGTGGATGAAAGTAGGATCAATAGCATAACGACGATCATGACCTTTTCTATCTTCGACAAATTTAATCAGACTTTCTGGCTTGTTTAGTTCTTTACAAATTAGTTTCACAATATCGATATTCGCCATTTCATTATGTCCACCGACATTATAGACCTGGCCGATTTTGCCATTATGAATAATGAGATCAATCGCCCGACAATGGTCTTCGACATAAAGCCAGTCGCGCACGTTTTTGCCATCTCCGTAAACTGGCAGAGGCTTGTCATTCAGGGCGTTGATAATCATGAGTGGAATCAATTTTTCTGGGAAATGATACGGCCCATAGTTGTTCGAGCAACGTGAAATTGTCGCTGGGAAATTGAAAGTGCGACAATATGCGAGAACAAGCATATCAGCACCGGCTTTCGAAGCGCTATACGGACTGGAAGCATGGAGTGGAGTCTTTTCTGTGAAGAATAAATCTGGGCGATCTAGTGGCAAATCACCATATACTTCGTCAGTCGAAACCTGATGATAGCGTGGAATGTCTAATTCTCGACAAACTTCCATCAGGGTTTGCGTTCCAGAAACATTAGTTTTCACGAAAATTTCTGGTCCGGAGATTGAACGATCGACATGGCTCTCTGCCGCGAAATTTACACCAATATCTGGTTTTTCTTCCTTGAATAGTTTCTCAATAGCTGGTTTGTCACAAATATTAATTTTCGCGAAACGGAAATTCGGATTTTGCATCGCTTCTTTCAGGGTATGGATGTTCCCAGCGTAGGTTAGACAGTCCACACAGATGATACGATAATCTGGGTATTTATTAAGCATATAGTAGACAAAATTCGAGCCAATGAATCCTGCCCCACCTGTCACGACTACAGTTTTCTCTGCCATTATTTTTCCTCCTTGAATTTTATATTTGATTCTGCAAGAGTCGAATGTTTCTGATCTTTTTCGCTCAATGTGTATTCACAGTCGATTTCTGGCCACTCGATATTGATGTCTTTGTCGTTGTAAATGATACCACCTTCTTCTTCTGGATGATAAAAATCATCACACTTGTAAGCGAATTCGGCCGAATCGCTCAGTACCAGGAAGCCATGTGCAAAACCACGTGGAATCATCAATTGCTGCTTATTTTCTTCCGATAATCTCGCACCGACCCATTCGCCATAAGTCGGACTACCACCACGCAAATCGACTGCTACATCGAAAACTTCACCTTTTAGAACACGGACAAGCTTCGCTTGGGGATGGATTTTCTGGAAGTGGAGTCCACGCAAAACACCTTTTTTCGAGCTAGACTGGTTATCTTGGACAAAAGTGTAATTGAGACCAGCTTCTTCGAAATCCTTTGCACTATAGGTTTCCATAAAATACCCCCGCTCATCACCGAAAACTTTCGGAGTAATGATATAGACCCCATCGATTTTTGTCTTCTCAAAAGTGAAATTGCTCATTATTCCTTGATCTTCCTTTCCGTGACATTTTTCAAATGTTGACCGTAGCTCGATTTTCCAAGTCGGAGGCCAAGC
>JAZSPO010000023.1:0-6430 GCA_045537505.1 Candidatus Nanosyncoccus sp. | reverse complement strand
TAATCTTCGTATGCGGCATAAGATTCAAAAGCAATATGTTCTGGCAAATGTTCATCATCGACCCCTTCGTTCCTGAAGCGTGGGCCAATATCATAGACTTTTTCAAAACCGGCACCGAGCAGTCTTTTCAGCGGCAACTCTTGCGAAATGCGAAGATAAAAATCTTCATCTAGAGCGTCCATGTGTGTGATGAATGGTTTGGCATCGGCTCCCCCAGTAGTGTGTTCAAGGATAGGAGTATTAATCTCTATAAAGCCATGTTGGTTCATAAAATCACGTGTCGCTTGCCAGAAAATGCTTCTTCTGACCATTCTATCACGTACCTCGGTATTCACATTCATATCTACGTAGCGGCGACGGAAACGCTCTTCCTTGTTTGTGAATCCGTCTCGCCCAGGTAGTGGACGTAAAGATTTCGTCAGTAAACGTAGCTGGTTGCAGAAAATAGATATTTCTCCAGTACTACTTTTGCCGATTTTGCCATCAGCTTCGATAAAGTCCCCAGTATCGAGCAATTTTAGTCTTTTGGTATTAAAGAAGCCATCTTTTTCCGCCTCTTGCTGCATGAAAACCTGGATTTCGCCAAAATAATCACGAATTTTGACAAAAGCAAGTTTGCCGAAGCTGCGAATAGCTGTAATCCGCCCAGTAATGACAGCGTCTTTTCCATCGTATTCATCAAAATTACTGATAATGTTATCGATATGTGTATTGCGACCTGATTTTGCAGGGTAAGGATCGATACCTAACTCTCTGATTTTTGTCAGTTTGCTTAAACGCTCTTCTCTGTAATCGGCTAATGTTGTCATAGTCGAATTATAGCATATTTTGGTTTTTTAACAAACCTCTACTATTTTGCCTTTGTTGCCATTTGGAAGCTCATAGGTATCACCAACTTTTTTTCCCATCAAAGCGATACCGATCGGCGATTTGTCGGAAATTTTTCCATCTAAAGGATTCGCCTCGACTGGTCCAACAATGGAGTAAGTATGTCTTTTCCCTGCCAGTGTCACAGTGACTGTCGCTCCCATCGCGACTTTTCCATGCGATGCGTTCCTGATGATTTTGGCGTTTTTTAGTATTTCTTCGATTTCAGCAATGCGATTTTCTACTGTTTTCTGTTCCGAACGGGCATCTGTATATTCTTGGTTTTCAGAAAGGTCACCAAAAGCCCTCGCTGCCTGGAGTCGCTCTGCAATTTGTGGACGGCGTGCAACAAGTTCTTCTAATTCTTTTTCTAAATCTTGTTTGCCTTGTTTGGTCAAATCAATCGTTTTTTTCTTCATACTCGTTTAGTATATTCTTCATTTTTTCTAGTGTCAAGTATTTTTGCCCACTCGTTTTTCTATCTGTTATTTCAACTTTTTCGTCTGCTAGCGTTTTGTCAGAAATAACAACTCGATATGGAATTCCCATCAGCTCGGCATCAGCGAATTTCTCACCAGGTCGGTTCGTCCTATCATCAAGCATGATGAGATTTGGATGCTCCTTTTCTAGTTCTATCGCTTTTTTCGTTCCTTCTTCACCAATTGGGATAATATAAAACTGGTATGGAGCGACTTCTTCTGGCCAAATCAAGCCTTTTTCATCTGCATACTTTTCAGCAATGACACCCATGACACGAGAAATGCCAATACCATAACATCCCATGAAAACAGTTTGCTCTTCGCCAGTTTGGTCATTGTATTTCAATCCCAATGGCTCAGAGTATTTGTATTTTAGTGTGAAGATATTACCAACTTCGGCAGCTCTTGCAGATTCGAGATCGGATTCTTTGACTTTTAGTTCATCTAATATTTCTGGGGTTTTGACTTCTTCGTTCAGGACGACAGACTTGTCCTGGTTGTAATAAATTGTGTCTTCGCCAACAGGAATGATAGTCTGGAATTCGTGTGAAAATTTCGAGAAAATCCCACCAGAAGCAAATGTCTCGTATGTACAATCTCCCAGTCCAACTCTTTCGTAGATACGCTTGTATGCATCTTCTACTTTGTGATAGAATTCGTCGTGTGTTTTTTCGTCGGCAGAAAAAGAATAAAGATCTTTCATCAGGAACTCGCGTGTTCTCATAATACCGGACTTGGCACGAAGCTCATTCCTAAATTTGGTCTGGAACTGGTAGACATAAAGTGGTAAATCCTTGTAGCTCTTTATATATGTTTTTAGTAATTCTGTAATCGGCTCTTCGTGTGTGGGAGCAAGTCCCAATTCGCCACCTGCAGCTAATTTCGTTTTAAACCAAATATCTACTGACTGGTCATCCCAGCGACCAGTTTTTTTCCAAAGCTCTGGATTTTGGAGTGCAGATAAACGAACTTCCTCGCAGCCGATTTTGTTTAGTTCTTCTCGTACAATATTTTCAATTTTATTCAATGTACGAAGTCCGAGTGGCAAAAAATCGTAAACTCCAGCAAGCTCTTTGTGTACATAGCCAGCTTTAATCAAAAATTGAGCAGAACGAGCGTTTTCGTCTTTTGGAGCGTCTCGTAAGGTTTTCGTAAAAGAATGAGATAATTTCATAGGTGTATTTTAACATAAAAAAAAGATATTAGCCACTAATCATAGAAGCAAGGAGCAAGAAAGCAATGGTGTTCTTCATGATATGGACGAGCATTCCTGGATAAATTGACCCAGTTATTTCACGTAAGATGCAGAGGATCACGCTCATCGCAAAAACATCGACTCCGACATTCCACTGTCCGTGTACGATAGCGAAAGAAAGCGATGTGACCAAGGTAGAGATAATAATTGCAATAAGCTCAGCTTTTCTTCCTTTCTTCCTTTCTTCTTTTTCATGTGATACCAAAAGTAGCTTTTTCAGCTTACCATAAAGAAAACCGCGATAGATAATTTCTTCGACTATTGGGGCGACAATAATTAGCGAGATAATAGTAATAATTCTGTCGGATCCAAAAAGTAGGCTGAAATTGATACCGACATCTTGCTTTTCTGCAGCATTGAACCAAGAGAATCCGTTGAACAAAGCTACCAAGAAATATGAAAGAGCTAAGTATGCAAAATATCCAATTGGAGTAATAATAATATCCGTCCAGGTCGGAAGGCCTAATAGACCTAATTCCTTGCGACTTGTTTTCCATTTTTTTGAAACGTAACTTGGAACAAGGAGAATTATGGTGACCGCAATAATGTCAGAGGTAATAGAATAAAGTGATTGAGTCAAAGGCGAGCTGAGAACATTATTTGGCAAAACCCATCTTAGTAGTGTTGCGAGTAATAACTGGACAAGGAAAAAAATTCCACATGTCCAGATAACTAGAAGGATGATTAATAATATTTTTGATGTTTCAAGATTCTTATTTTTTTGCTGCTGTCTTCCCATCTCTTTCTCCTTAGAAAAATCTTGTTATATCGAGAATTGTCACAATAAATATTAATAATAGTAGGAAGATGAAAGTTCTAGAAACAATCTTTTCTTCGGTTTCTTTGGTGAGTTTCTTTCCCCGGAGTCTAAAGAGTGCGATGAGAGAAAAGCGTCCGCCATCGAGTGCTGGAATAGGCAGAACATTCATACAAGCGAGGGAAACTGAAATGAGTGCGGCAAGAAATGCTAGTGTGGTTGGTCCGGATTGTACAGAGGCTGGAAATAGTATTCCTACGATTCCGACTGGACCAGAAACAGATTCTCCGACAGTTTTTAATTCATTTGCACCTTCTGAGCGAACAGTATCATCAGAGCTAAATTGTTTGGATATGCCAGAACCGAGAGAAGTCACCATAGTCCATAATCCTCGATATGTTTCTCCAGTAAGCTGAACTGTATTTATTGCAGCGACAATCGGAGCGGACCAAGTGGCTCGTATCGTCGATAAATCTTCTTGGGATAAACGAACTCCGAGATAATAATCATCGTCTTTCGGATTCAGAACGGTCTCTATAAGTATCTCTTCTATGCCGTCTTCGGTATTTCGTTTCACAAGATAGGACGCTGCTTTCCCTGCATGCTCCTCGTTATAATTAAAGACATCGTCAGATGTTCTTACATCAGTTTCTCCCACCTTAATAATCTGGTCCCCAGCTTTGAATCCCGCCTTTTCTGCTGGAGAATCCTCTTCCACGTTTTTTACGATAATTGTAGCTGCGTTTTTGTAATTATCTCCCGGCATATAAAACTGATTATCCATGAAATTTGGCATTCCTGTCCAGGCAAGAACTGTCAAAATCAGAAAGGCGGCAAACCAGTTCATCGCGACACCTGCGAAAAGAATTTTCGTCTTCGCCCAAAAAGAGGCTGCACCGAAGCTATGCGGTCTTCTATCACTATCGGATTCTCCCTTCATCGAGCAGAATCCACCAATTGGAAGATAATTGATTGAAAAAATCAGTGTATCTTGTTTCTCTCCCCATTTATCTTTCGGAAAAGGAAGCCATTTTTTCGGTTTTTTTACAGATGTATTTTTGGACTTCTTTTTCCATGCTTCCAGTTCTTTCTCGTAGTCCTTGTTACGTAACCATGCTTTCGCACGAGGCGGAAAACCTATACCAAACTCTTCGACGACCACTCCATTTTTTCTCGCAGCACGAAAATGACCATATTCATGGATGATTACGAGGAACATTAAAATCAAAAAACCAATTAAGACTCCGATGATAGTATTCATAAGCCTATTATATCACAATCTTTGATCTAAAAATAAAGAAGTAATCCAATACTGTCAAACAAGTTGTGGACTAAATCTTCATGATTTCGTTTTCTTTTTCTTTGAACTCTTTTTCGATTTTTTCAGTATACTCTTTGGTCAAATCATCTATCTCTTTTTCGGCTCGTTTTGTGACGTCTTCTGATAATTTCGCATCTTTGATATTTTTTCTTGCATCTTCACGAACGTTACGGATACCGATCTTGGCTTCTTCGACTTTTTCCGATGCCGTTTTGACAATCTCGCGACGACGTTCCTCTGTGAGTGGCGGAATTGGGACACGAATGACACGCCCATCATCGGCAGGATTCAAACCGAGCGAGGAATCTGCTCGAATCGCAGTGGTAATTGCACCGATGTTGGCTGGATCGAATGGAGTAATCATCAACATGGTCGCATCTGCAACAGTCACGTTTGCAACTTGGTTTAGCGGCATGAATTGTCCGTATGCTTCAACTTTGATTCCGGAAAGCATGTCTGGGTGAGCACGACCGGTACGAATTTTTTTCATCTCTTCACTGAAGCGTTCAATGACTTTGTCCATTGAGATTTTTTCTTCTTTTGTGTCAAACATACAGTACTCCAATTATTTTCCATTATTATAACATATTACAAAATGAATAACGATGCATAATACAAGACAAAAATTACAAGTAGCATTATTCCTTCTCTTTTGCTAATTTTGTGTTCGGTAAGAGAAAAGATGAAAAGAAGTACGGCAGAAGCAACGAGCACTATCAAGTCTATGATACTGAACGAGGCAGGTGTGATCGTGCCAAATAATGCCACTGGAGTACCTAAGACAATACAAATATTGAAAATATTGCTTCCTAGGATGTTTCCTATCACAAGGTCCGTCTCTCCTTTTTTTGCCGCTACAACGGTAGTGACTAATTCTGGCAGCGAAGTCCCCAAGGCAATGACTGTAAGCGAAATTATTCTCTCGGTCATACCAATGGTTTGGGCGATATTCGAAGCGGAATCGACGACCAGATTCGAACCAATTATAATTCCGACTAAACCTCCAAATGTAATCAGGATAGATGGAAGAAGCTTCCAACGTGGCTTTTCGACTTCTTTTTTACATTTTTCTCGTAGAGCAGTTGATATCAAGTAGTAGATGAAGATGACGAAGAACAACAAGATTGTAATTCCGTCTGCTCTCGTAATTTGATTCGTCGGACCAGATTTTAATTGTACGTCGAGATACAGGACTACAAGCAAACTTGAGATTAGGATTGCGATTGGAATTTCTTTTCGAATGGTGTTTTTTCGGATTCGAAGGGGTCTTATCATGGCAGCAAGACCAAGAATCAATAGTATATTTATAATATTACTACCTATGACGTTCCCTAAAACCATGTCTGTACTATTGGAAGCCAAGGAGCTAAAAGAAACTGCAAGTTCTGGAGCAGAAGTACCAAAAGCGATAATAGTTAGTCCGATCAAGATTTTTGGGACCTTGAAATTACTGGCTGTGCTGGATGCACCATCTACGAAGAAATCAGCACCTTTGATCAATAATACAAATCCAACAATGAGCAGCAAGATTTGCAAAACAATTTCCATGCCTTAATTATAGCATAAACATTATGTCAGTTCTTTTTTTGCCACCAAATATTGATGACATTGCGAAGCTCGGATGTATTTTCACACTGCATTAATTGTTCACGTAATTCAGACGCTCCATCGAAGTTGGAAAAATACATTTTGAAGAAGTGTTTGATTGGATCGTACGGATAATAAGAGCCACGTTTTTTCAGCTCGTCGGC
>JAZSPO010000059.1:0-6906 GCA_045537505.1 Candidatus Nanosyncoccus sp. | reverse complement strand
TGCAGTAGATTATCTTACTGCGAAAGGAATCTCGAAGGTGTATTTCGGTGGGATGATTTATAAAGAAATGGAGAGACGTGGTATTGCTCGCACAGAAGATGGTGAAAGCGAAAAAGAATTCCGAGAGATGATTCGAAAAACAGAAGGAAAAGATTGGGTGGTACGACAAGTAATCGATGAGGTGTACGATCTTGTCAAAGCTGGCCAGAAGAGAATCGTCCTGGATGGTGTATATTCATGGACAGAATACAAGACTCTGAAACAGGAATTCCCACAGATGATTTCTTTTATTGCAGTCGTTGTTCCGAGAAAGCTGCGTTACAAAAGAGTCGCAAAGAGACCAGAGCGTCCGTTTAATGCTGCGGAAATTCGAGAACGAGATCGCAGTGAGATTGAAAATCTAGAAAAAGGTGGACCGATCGCTATGGCAGATTATTATGTCCTCAACAATGGAACCGTCGAACAAATGCAAGAAAAGCTAGGCGAAATATTAAAAGAAATAAACTTTTAGTTTAGGAGGATGATGAAAAAGCTAGTAATCATTGATGGAAAAAGTGTATTTTATCGTGGTTATTATGCGATGGGCAATCTTTCTAAGTCCGATGGTACGCCGACGGGTGGTGTATACGGTTTTGCTGTCATAGCATTAGAAATTGTAAAGGACATCCAGCCTGCCAAAGTCGTGGTCGCCTGGGACAAAGCAAAAACTTCCATAAGGAAGCGAAAAGAATTGTATGCAGAATACAAAGCTGGGCGAGTCAAACCTCCAGAAGATTTCTTTACACAAATTCCACTGCTGAAGAATTTAGTTTTGGCACTCGGATGGGGATTTCTGGAATGCGATGATTACGAAGCTGATGATATTATCGGAACATTAGCTCGCCAGGCAGACGAAGAAAATTGGGATACCGTGATAGTGTCTAGTGATCTTGATATGCTGCAGATTGTCGACAGTAACACCAGAATGTATCGTTTACTGAAAGGGTTTTCAAAACTTGAAGAAATGGATGTTCCGGCCGTAGAGCAAAAATACGGCATCAAGAAGAGCCAGTTCCTAGATCTGAAGGCCCTAAAAGGTGATTCGAGCGATAATATTCCAGGTGTGCCAGGGATAGGCGAAAAAACTGCTGTTAATCTTTTGAATGAATATAATTCGCTAGAAAATATTTATAAAAATATTGATCAAATTTCTGGTGCTACTCAGAAAAAGCTGATCGACGGAAAAGAGCTTGCTTTCATGTCGAAAAAACTTGCAACTATCATGACGGATGCACCAGTTAAGCTTTCCGAAGTTCCAGATTTGGTTGTCAATCCAGTGAAAGTCGAACAGGAGCTAAGGTTTTTGGAGTTTAATTCGGTTTTGAGAAAGTTCAAAAAAGACATCGAAGAGATGCAAAAAGATCAACATTCCGATCTAAAGATTATGTCAGAAATAGAAGCGATGGATAATTCTCCTGTGAGTTCTCCAGACATCCAAGAATTAGATCAGACAAATAATGAGTCCAATAAATCGGAAAAAAATTATACAGAAAAGGATTTTGAAGATTATTACGTATATGATGATATCAAGAAAATGATGCATCAGAATACGATGATAGCAGACGATATTATGTCTGGCAGGAAGAAATACTGGGATCTATCACAGGCACAATTTCTGTTGAATCCGTTAAAAAGGGTACAATCGGAAGAGCAGGTACAACAGGGGCTTTTGGATTTCGAGCAAACCGAAGAGGAACGAAAAGAAAATATCGTTCGAGCTATCGAACAGGCGGAGGAACTATCCTCCTTGCCACGCCTGGAAGAAATCTACCAGAACTATGATTTACCACTCATTCCTGTTTTGTTCAAAATGGAGAAAAAGGGAATAAAAATATCTCGACAGTATTTCAGCGAAATGAAGCAAGAATTTGATCAACATGTAGCTGATTTAGAAAAAGAAATATACGATTTGGTTGGAAAAGATTTCAATGTCAATTCACCCATTCAGTTGTCGGAAGTTTTATTTGACACATTAAAACTACCAACCAAGGGTATAAAGAAAACTAGCCGGGGGTATTCGACTGGAGCAAAAGAATTAGAAAAAATACATGATCAGCATCCTATTATTCCAAAAATCATGGAATACAGGGAAGCGTCCAAGCTACTTTCGACTTACATTTCTCCTTTGCCAAATCTCACTGATAGCTATGATCGTATCCATACGACTTTCACACAAAATGTTACGGCCACGGGAAGACTCTCAAGTGTCAATCCGAACCTACAAAATATTCCTGTCCGGACCGATGAAGGACGGAGGATTCGAACTGGCTTCGTAGCAGAGGAAGGAAAGGTATTTGTTTCGGCGGATTATTCACAATTCGAGTTGCGTTTGGCTGCAATTTTGTCTGGAGACCAAGCCCTAATACGGGATTTCAACTCTGGTGTTGATATTCACACAAAAACCGCTTCGGATGTTTTCTTTGTTCCTATGAACGAAGTGACGAAGGCACAGCGTCGTGCAGCCAAAGTAATCAACTTCGGCATTCTGTATGGCATGAGTGTCAAAGGTTTGGCGGATGCGACAGGTATGTTTTTGTCTGATGCAAAACAATTTATTGATGATTATTTCCTCGTGCGTGAGCCAGTGAAAAAGTATTTGGATAAAATATTAGAACAGGCAAAAAAAGAAGGCTATGTCGAAACATTTTATGGTCGTAGACGTCCGACGCCGGATGTGAAATCATCTAATTTTGTAGTTCGCCAGGCGGCTGAACGGGCGGCAATGAATATGCCAATCCAGGGTACGGAAGCCGATTTGATGAAAAGAGCAATGATAAAAGTCGATAAATTGTTGCCAGAAGGAGCTGACTTGGTTCTGCAAATTCATGATTCTCTGATTATCGAATGTGATGAAGCCCAACGAGAAGAAGTAGCAAGAATTCTACAAGAAACAATGGAAGGTATCGCACCAGAACTGAAGATTAAACTCGCTGTAGAAGTAACGACTGGAAAAAACTGGGGAGAGCTATAAGTATATTCCAAATGGAATATACTCAGTATGTGCAAAAATGAACATGCTCTAGATCGTTATGCTTTACTTATAGGCGTAAAATATGTTACTCTTCTATTGATGGTTGGAAAAAATGAGAAAAGACTGGAAATTTACAAAGCTATAAAGGGTGAGGTGGTTTTTAATGTTGATGCAGAAAACGAAACGATTTGGGCGACGACAGGGCAGATGGCAGCCCTTTTTGATGTTACCGTTAGGAATATTCGTGACCACTTGAATAAGATATACGAATCTGGAGAGTTGGATGAAAATCGAACTAGGAAGAAAAACTTCCTAGTTCGCAAAGAAGGAAATAGAACTGTAAGACGTGAAATAGATATGTACAATCTCGATGCGATTATTTCGGTCGGCTACCGTGTAAATTCGAGGAAAGCGACAGATTTTCGTATTTGGGCGACACGAGTGTTGAAACAATATGTTGTCGGTGGTGTGGCAGTAAATGAAAGAAGACTGAAACAACTTTCTGCGGAAAAACTGAAGAATGTAGAAAACATGATGGGCGTAGTAAAAAGGTTAATTGCTCGCCAGGAACTCGATGCAGGAGAGGCGACTGGAGTTTTGGAGGTAATCTCCAAATATGCTGGTAGTTTTCAGACCCTGAAGGAATATGATGATGGCTTTATCGACTTATCTGATTTGAACAAAAAGACGAAGAAACAAAAAGAACTGACGCCAGAAATGTGTGAGAAGTTTATTGCGGAACTAAAAGAGAACCAGGATGGTGGGGAATTGTTTGGAAAGAAAAGAAATAATAGTTTTGTGGGATCGCTCTCTTCAATTTATCAAAGTTATGACGGAAAAGATCTATATCCGACTATCGCAGAAAAAGCAGCGAATTTACTGTACTTTATCATAAAAGATCACCCATTTTATGATGGCAACAAGAGAATAGGCGCTTTATTGTTCGTTGTTTTTCTGACGATGAATAACTATCATTTGACCGAAAAAGGTGAGACGAAGATTTCCGATCGAGCATTGACGGCGATGGCACTTTTGATAGCAGAGAGCAATCCAGAAGAGAAAGATTTAATCGTGAATTTGACGATAAAATTACTCGATGAGTAATATATTATTATAATAATCAAAGTGCGGAAATGATTAGAAATAGGGATAATTTCGATAATCTAATAAAAGAAGAGTGGACGAAAGACGATTACAAAGATTTTTGTGGCCAATTGGTTTCCTTCGTGGAAGATGGTTATCGTGAGTTCGCAAAAAGAGGTACACCGACCGAGCGTCCTTTTCTCGGTGTTCGTATTCCGAAACAAAGGGCGATGGCTAGGTCTATTATCAAAGGAAATTACCAGTCCTTTCTGAAAAATGTACCTATAACTTTTGAGGAAGTTAATATTCGAGGATTCATCATCGGTGCTTTGCCTTATGATGAAATGAAGGCACAGTTTTCTTCTTTTCTTTCTTTGGTAGATAATTGGGCGACTTGTGATTGCTTTTGTGCAAGTCTAAAAACCGTCAAAAAGAACAGAGCAGATTTTTTGGATATAATTGATGTTGAGCTGAAAACGCTCGAAGAATTCCGAGTAAGGGCAGCACTGGTAGTTTTGCTTGATCACTACGTTTCGCTCGATGCTCCAGAGTACTTAAATGTGATTTTCGATAGGATAAATGAGTTTGCTGGCTTCTTGTCTGATGGGCCAGGCGAATTGGGGATTCATCATGATGAAGAAAAAAATGGGAAATTGTTGGCATGGGATGCATATTATGTGAAAATGGCAATTGCTTGGTTGCTCACACAATGTTATACAAAATTTCCGGAAGAAACACACCAGTATCTCATTCATTCGAAATTGCCGAAATGGACGTTTAACAAGACGATTTCTAAAATTTGTGATTCGTATCGCGTCGATCGAAACGAGAAAGAAGAGCTGAAAAAACTGAGGCGTGCGGATTAAATTATCGGATGGTTTTATCTGGTGAGATATCGTATAATGATTATATGCCTGAGTTACCGGAAGTTGAGACCATCAGACGTGGACTGAAAAATTTTTGTCTGCATCAAAAGATAAAAAAAGTGACTATTTTCTGTGACAAATCTTTTATTGGTCCTCGAGAAATAATTGAGAATAGGAGCATCGAGGATATCCGACGTTTCGGAAAAGCTTTAGTTTTTGATTTGTCGGAAAATATTTCTTTTATGATACATCTACGTATGACTGGCCAGTTGATTTATCGAGCAAACGGAACAGAGAAGAACAACGAGAAAATTGACGATACAAATGCTTTTGCCGGAGGCCATCCGACAGATTCATTCTTTTCAGAATTGCCGAACAAACAAACACGAGTAGCTTTTGAGCTAGAAAATGGTAAATTATTCTTCAACGATCAGAGAAAATTTGGTTTTGTAAAAGTAATACCTACGGCTGAAATCGAGCAAGATAGTTTTATCGCAAACTTGGCACCAGAACCATGGGAAATGACTGATGAGGATTTTTTTAGCAGATTGCAAAGGCACAAAAATTCTCTCATCAAAGCATCTTTACTCGACCAAAAAATAATTTGTGGCCTAGGTAATATTTATGCTGATGAGGCATTATATCGTGCAGAAATTCATCCAGAAAGGATGTCTGGCAGTCTTTCGAAATGTGAAGCAAAAGTTTTATTACGATCTGCAAAGGAAGTTATGGAAAAATCTATTGCTTCTGGTGGCTCGACCATGGCGACTTACGTCAAGGCAGATGGTACGAAGGGTGATTATCTACGATTATTTGCAAAAGTATTTCGAAGAAATGGAGAACCTTGCGAAAGATGTGGTACTGAAATTATTAAGATACATGTTGCTGGACGTGGTACCCATATCTGTCCAAAATGCCAGAAAACGAAAGGAACGAAGGAAACCAAGAGGGTAGAAAAATGATAAGTGTTTTTTACGGAAGCGATAGAAAAAAGATTTCGAAAGAGATTGAGAAAATTCTGGGAGAAGATTATGAGGTTTTTTATGGGAATGCTATTTCGGTAGCAGATTTGCCGAATATCTTTTTGGGACAAACGATTTTTGAGAACAAAAGGAGAATCCTGATAAAAGATGTGACTCCAGCGAGAGGAGAAACAAGTCTTTTAACAAACACATTAGGAGACAAAAACTTCTATGAAATAGCCGAGCAATATTTAGATTCTCCTCATGAAATAGTGATTTGGGAGACGACGGTTTGTCAGAAAAAATGTTTCAAAAACTTTTTGAAAAACCAGAATGTAAATTACAGAAAATACGACTTAGTAAAAGATATTGATCTTGGAAAAGTTTTCAGAATATATGACATCGCTTTAGCCGATGGGCCAGGTGCTCTAAAACTATTGGAAGAGGTAAAAGAAGACGAAGACCCCTTCATGTTCGTGGGGTTATTATCTAATCAAGCAATCCGAGCATACGAAAGAAAACAGGGAAAAAAAGAAAAGAGAGTCCTACTCGAACTCTCTAAACTCGATATCAATATGAAGACGACAAGCTTCGATCCCTGGCTACTTATTTCGTCTTTTTTGTTGCAGCTTTCTTCGCTGTAGTTTTCTTTGCAACTGGCTTTTTTGCTGCAGGCTTTTTCGTGGATTTTGGGGCTGCTTTTGTCGCAACTTTCTTCGTTGTCGTTTTCTTTGCAACTGGCTTATTTGCGGCTTTTTTGGCTGGCTTCACAGAGCTCGCTTTTGCGATCTTTACCAGAGCTGCCTTACGACGAGCGGCAGTATTTTTGTCCATTAGATTCTTTTTGACTGCTTTATCATACTCGGACTGAACCTTGGCTAATTTCTCAGCAGTCGGTTTTTCCTTGAAATCTTTTAGAGCAGCTTTAATATCTTTCTTAATTTGTTGGTTGTGCTCAGTACGCTTAACAGCTTGACGAGCAGCT
>JAZSPO010000015.1:0-1638 GCA_045537505.1 Candidatus Nanosyncoccus sp. | reverse complement strand
GATCGAAGAAATCGTGAATGAAATCGCGAACGAGAAAATCAGCAAAGCAATGGCAGCAATCAACGAAGCGATCCCCAAAGCCATCGAAGAATATGGCAGGACTGTTTGGGCGTCCCTGATTCGCGAGCTTGTGGGAGCATTGGAGACAGATGTGCATAGTCAGGTCAATGTGGGATTTGATGGATTGCGAGAAGTCTTTTATGGCGAGAAGTGTCAAAAATACATTTCAGACAGCATTATGAAAACATTGCTGAACGAACTATCAAAGATCAGAACAAAGTAAAAGAGAGTGGGCAGCGTTCCACTCTCTTTTTTTGTACTTGTTCACGAAAAGGTCGATTCAGTTTCCTGAACAAAAACAGGCTTATTTTGCATGATTTCAGGTCTGTTTTCGGCAACCGAAAAGTGTCCACCAAAACAAATGTTTTTTTGAACAGTATCAACAAAACATTTTAATCAGAGAAACAACCGCAGCGATTGCACTGGCTATTGCTGCCACCATTGCAATTATCGAAACACGATATGATTTTTTCGCCAACTCGTTGCTCTTTTCATTCTGCTCCATTAGTCTCTGATTTAATTCATATTGTTCAATAGCCACTTTACCTGCTTCTGTTATGATGCAATAAGAGGGACTATTACTAACAGCCCACGACTTATGGAGATATTTTAAAGTACTTGCTTCTTCAATTATCTTACTTGCTTTTGCAGGTGGCAAGCATGGTCTAACTTTATTTAATAATTCTGTATGTTCGATTTTCTCAGGCTGTTCAGGCAGAGCAGATAATAATTCAAACATATCTTTGCTAATCATAATGCTTCTCCTGTTTCCTTTGAAATGAACTGAATTTTCAAATCACAGTTCAACGCTTTCGCGATCTCCGTCAGGTCGGATTCGGTGAAGTTGTCTCTTTTCATCTTGTTATGAAGATTTTGCGGACTGATATCCATTCTGCGAGCGAGTTCCGATTCTGATATATTCCCACACTTTACAAGCATGATTCTGATTTGTTCTGTCATTGCCATAGTGTCACACTCCTTTACTCAATTATAAACGATTCAGTTTAATTCGTCAATTAAAGTTTGAAATAATCAATAAATATTTTAAATTATCTATTGACAATTTAAACGAATTAGTGTAAAATATAACCAAGGTAGTTGATAAACAACTTCCAAATCAAACTCAAAGGAGATTATAAAAATGTCAAAGAATGAACTGGTTGCAAAGATCGAAGCGTTGAACGAGTGGGAAGCACTCATGGAAGAAGCAAAGGCAGAAGCCGAAGCGTTACGCGACAGCATCAAAGCAGAAATGCTCGCTCAGGAAACCGAGGAACTCCAAGCAGGAGCGTATATCATCAGATGGACATCAGTTCTCAGCAACAGATTCGACACGTCAGCCTTTAAGAAAGAGCACAACGATCTGTATAAAGAGTTCACGAAGCAAGTCGCAAGCAAACGTTTTTCCATCGTATAAGAAAAGCCCCTTACCGAAACGCCCTAGGAAAGCAAAGGTAAAGAGCCAAACCACAACGATAAAGAAGTGGGCAAGACCATTATAACTTGCCCACTCTCCAAAAGCAAGAAAGAGAGAAAAGATGTATGAAACAGCTTACAAGTTATAACAGAGTTGCAGGA
>JAZSPO010000071.1:0-1617 GCA_045537505.1 Candidatus Nanosyncoccus sp. | reverse complement strand
CAATTGGTAATTGCCAGCCAGCTGGGCAAAAACTATCCGGTGCTTGTTCACCATCTGTTGATAATGATGCTCCAGTTCCTACAGTTGCAGCTTGGAAATTATAGTATGTACCAATCTTTTGGGTTTCTCCATCGTAAGTAGTTGTTTGATAAGTATTGCCAACAGTTTGACTGTAATTGCTTCCATTACCAAAATAGGTATGTTCATGGGTATTATCACTATCTTGATAGTTTTCTAGAGTGGAAAGAGCAGTTCCAGCCACAGAGCCATCGACGAATTGGTGGTAAAAAGCAAAATCCTTACCAATTGTTACTACCAAGGAGTATAAGCTTGGCCAAACGGCCTTGAGTGTCTCCTTGGAGTAATGCTAGTAGGTTTGTTTAATTTCTTCTTTGGTAATGCTAGTGGATTTATCCGGTATTGGTGGAGCTCTCGAGATGTTTTTCTAGCATTTTTTCGCAATCCGTGTTATAATAAAGAAAAGAGGAGTTATGCTCTATGAAACAGGAACTAATTAAACTCCATCACGCAAGAAGTGCGAAAGATTTTCCAGAGTTGAAATTGGAAGAGAACGAGTATGTGGAACTGGCAGTTCAGAGATCACAACTCGGTCTTGTTTTTATATGGGCTGCCGCCGGAGCGGGTTATGCTGCATTGTTAGTCGCGATTGTTTTCTTGGTATTTGGGAGTGCTGGTGGAGCTACAGGCTCTCTTAACGGATTTGCGAAATCATATCTCTATCTTATTATTTTGGTATTATTTGGTATTATTACAATTTCCGCATTGATTGGAACGAAAGTTTACAAAGGCAATAGGCTTTATGTTACAAACAAAAGACTCATTCATCATTGTACAAGTTCGCTTTTTTCTAAATCTGTGAATGTGATTGAGCTGGTTTCTATAGAAGATGTCTCGTTCAAACAGGATAATATCGCCGATCACATTTTCAAACTTGGTACGATTCGTATGTCTACCATTGGCGATGAGACGACTTACACTTTCCGATATGTCAACACTCCGAAAGAAGAACTCGACATGATTACGCATCTTGTCCACACAGAAAAAGAGAAGACGAAACGTCGTCAGAAACAGCCGTTCGAAGAATTGGTCGCGAGTGGCAATACTAATTAATTGCGATTTTTCTTAATATAATCATCTTCTTTTTCGAGGAAAGCACGAAGTGTATATTCCTTGCACTTGCCATCGGTACAATTTGCTACATCATAAATGTATGAACAACCAGTTTTTCCGAGTACGATTCCACTTGGGTCTGTAAACAAATTCGGATCGATCACGGTAAGATTTTCTTCCGAGATGGATTCTGGATAATAGCCATTTTGGGTATAAAATCCTTCTTCGAGAGCATAATACATTGCATTGATGGCGGTTTTTCTTTTGTCATCTCGGTCCATCGCGTCTATATTTATTTTTTGGACGAAAAACAATATTACTGCCAATGTTACAAATACTATAACAGTGCAAAGCTCGAGGATGGTAAAGCCATTTTTTGGTTCGCTCTTTTTCATAAGAATATTATAGCAAAATCGCTTTCAATTGTCCATTTATCCTTTTCGTGATATAATTTGAAAAAGTGGTACCGTAGCTCAGTTGGTTAGA
>JAZSPO010000062.1:0-5281 GCA_045537505.1 Candidatus Nanosyncoccus sp. | reverse complement strand
ATCGCCGTCGTTCCAATATTTTGTACACATGTAATATGGATGGTCAGAAGTAGTCATGCGACGCCAATCGTCGATTAGGTCGAAGTCGCCAGTAGATAAAATTGCATCACGCATGGAATAAAGCGTCCTTTCTGCTTCGTGCTGCATTTCGTTGCCAAGCCAAGCTGAAAGATCACGCTCTGTATCTGCCCAAGTCACCGTATTTGGCATTGAGACCTCGTCGACAGGTTCTTCGATATCGCATGCCTCGGATACTGTGACAAATTTATTATCATATTCTTTTAGCCATGAATAGATTAGATGGTCCATGAACTGGAAAATACCGGTATCTGCCCAAATATTTTCGCCGAAAGTCTCGAAATCCATGAATAAATTGATCAGATTTCCACGCAGGGTATCCATATTGAGCCAGTTTTGGTACTTCTCGACGGAAAGCGGCCATTCTTTCCAATTATGATCGGAAAAACGAAATGCGATATCATCGGAAAGACGATAGTTTTTCAGCAGTAACCTAGCATTGTTACCATGATAAACTTTGTAAACATGGTTTGGACTACGCCAACCGAGGACTTTGTCCCATCCTTCTGCGAGAACGCCTTTGAAGCCCATTTCGTCAGCCCATTGACCAAGTTCATCATTATATGCGAATTCTGTATTGCGGAAAACTCGCGGCCTGACACCGAACAACTTCGCAATCAGATCAGAATGCATCTTCACCTGTGTCTGGAACTCGGAACGGTCGTAAAAGAATGCAAGGGAATGATAATATGTTTCGCCCACGATCTCGACCTGTCCGGTAGAAATAATCCTCTTCAACTGCTCGATCAGAGCAGGGTCCCATTCTGCAGCCTGCTCTAGCCAAATGCCAGTAATAGACAACGAAACCTTGAAACTAGGATAACGCTTGATATTTCGCTCGATCAAATCGAGCATCGGATGATAAGATTTCTCGGCAACCTTACGAAAAATTCTCTCGTTGTTCTGCTTATCATAATAATCTTTGCTATACCAATAATTGTGGTTGTGAGCAACGTCAAAAATACTGTACCTCTGGTACCTCCAAGGTTGATGGATGTGAAGATAGAGACAAATCGCTCGCATCAACAAAACTCCTTATGCTTTTCCACTTCATTATAAACCGATTCAACTTTTTTCGCAATATCAGACCAAGAAATCTTACGGTACTCATCATTAATTCCTTCACGGAGAGTGTTTCGCAAGGCATCACTTTTCGAAATGGCTATAATCTCGTCAGCAAGCTTTTCCACATCCCAGAAGTCATACTCCATAGAACTTCTGATAATTTCTGCTACCCCAGATTGTTTTGTCAAAATTAAAACATCGCCATGATGGGCAGCTTCCAAAGCGGTCAGCCCAAATGGCTCAGAAATGGAGCTCATTACGAAGATATCAGAAACCTGATAGATATCCCTGAGTTGCTTACCTCTCACAAAGCCAGTGAAAATAACATTCCTGGAAATGCCTAATTTGGCTGACATTTCCACAAGCTCATCTTTTTGCTCGCCATCGCCAGCAAAAACGAATAGCAACTCCGGATTTTTTGAAATCGCACGCTGTGCAGCTTTCATCAAATTCGATAGGCCTTTTTGGATGGTGAATCGTCCAACCGTAGATACAACCGTATAGCCAAGTTTCTTCATCGCTTCCAAATAATAGTAGTCTTCCTTATCGTACCTATACGCAGATTCCAGAAAATCTTCGTCCAGAGAATTATAAACTACATCTATTTTCTCGGCAGGTATATGATACTTTTCCACAATCAAATCTTTCGTCGCTTGGGAGACAGCAATGATTTTGTCGGCCAAAAGCAGACCTTCATACTCGATCGCGTGGACCAATTGATTTCCATCATGCATTCCACTGCGGTCGAATTCCGTCGCGTGTACATGCGCGACAAGAGGGATGCCATAATTCTTTTTTGCAAGAATTCCGGCTTCAAATGTCAGCCAATCGTGTGCATGAACCACATCTGGCTTAAATTCCATCAAATATTCTTCCACAAATTTACAATAATCATGCTGGATTTCGCGAATACTGAGCATTTTTTCTTTGTCGGTATCTGGAATCAAGGCTTGGTCAACATATTTAGTGTCATAGGCACCAATTCCATAACGAAACAACGGATCGAGTTTCATGGCAGAGAGCACATTCATAAAAGAGATGTTTTCATGATCGGCTTCGTAGGGAACAACAAAATCAATACTGAGCCCATCACGAGCAAGAGCACGTGCCAAATTCAGACATGCAACACCGAGACCTCCAGAATTATGAGGTGGCAATTCCCAACCAAGCATTAGTATTTTCATCATTTTCTATTATAACATACTTATGCTTAAAAAGAGAAATTTATTATTAATTAAACAAAAATACCGCTACAAGGCAATAAACCAGGAACAACAGTGCAGGAATGACGAAAAAAATAAGATACTTATTCGGGTTTCCACCTTTTTCCACAGGGCTAAGTTTATTCCGGACTAGCAAAAATACAATCAACATTGAAATTAGATAGATGAATACGGCACCATAAGACAAAAAACCAGGCATATAGACCACCATCAGAACAATAAAGGGAATAGCACAAAACGAAGCAATCATTGGATTATCATCTATTTGATAATGGCCATATCGCCTGTCGATAATCCATCCGAGAGGGAAGAATATTAGAAATGATATAACGGCTATAATTATGCCAAATGGGATATCCATCACAAACGCCCCTTTCGACTTTTAGAGAACGTATAACAATCCATAAGCATATTCTACTACGAGATGGCAATAAATGCTATAATATGTTAAAATAACAAGAGCTAGGGGCGTAGCTCAGTTGGTAGAGCACCGGTCTCCAAAACCGGGTGTCGCGAGTTCAAGTCTTGCCGCCCCTGCCATTTTTTGTCTGAAATATGATAAAATGAAAATAGCTTATGAAAAAAGTTGTAAATTTCTTACGCTCGATTGACCGAATCTGGCTGATTGTCTGGGTCCTGATTTATTTAGGGTTCATGACGATATCAGCTTTCTTTCCAGATGTATGGGAAGTAAGTATTCTCAAAGTCATAGGTGTCGTCCTCTGTGTAGTTTATGCTTATCAAAAGTTCAGAAATGATCCGCTTCTCATCATCGCTCTTGGTTTTACGATGTTAGCAGATGTCATTCTCGCCTTGGACAATGTCTCGCTGCTTGGTGTTTTCGTTTTTTGTATTGCCCAATTTTTCCACGTCGCCCGCATGAGCAATATCAATTCATCTCTCTTTATCGTATATCTTGTTGCCATCGCTATCGTTTTTTCGAGTTTGACACTGATTCTAAAAATTGATCCGATGTATAGCATGTCATCTATCTACGGAGCAGGCTTACTATCCAACATTTTTCTAGCAATGCGTTGGTTTATAAAAGAAAATACTACACCATCGCGATGTGCTCTTATAGGGTTTATTCTCTTCTTCTGCTGTGATTTCTGTGTCGCCATCTCTTATCTTTCGAATACAAATGTTTTACCAAGTAATCTTGCAATCTTCGCAAATTACTTCGCATGGGCTTTTTACTATCCTTCCCAGGTTTTGATATCAAATTCTTCGACTTCATCTGTGAAAGTTGACCTATCTCTTAACAAAAAAAGAAAACAATAAATCAATTTTACATTATATCTATTTCTATGATACAATAACCTTATTATGGAAGGTAAAAAATCACAGACACTCTCACAGCCTCGTGCTATCCTGGTATTTGGTGCCCCTGCCAGTGGTAAGACCACGTTCTGCGAGAAATTTTCACAACAATTTAGGGCTCCATATTACGACTTGGGCGAAATCGCAGAACAGCATGGCTTCCCAAAGGACAAGATGCTCGTCATTCTTGATTTGGTGGCTCGTTCTGGCCAAAACCTCATTATAGAGGGAATGCTCAACACAGAAGCAGAAAGAGAAGAGATGCGAAAACTTTTGATCGAACAAGGCTACAATCCTTCTCTGATTTGGATCCAAACAGATGTCAGCACCATCAAATCTCGTTTGAAAAACCGCTTGAAGTCTGTAGCAAAAGCAAGGGAAGAATATGATCGCAAGATTGCAGAGTTAGAGGCTCCTGCTGAGTTCGAAAAACCAATTGTCTTATCTGGAAAACACACATTCAAGACGCAGCTTTCTCATGTTCTTTCGCAATTAGCGAATTAGTCCATGATCATACAAGACAAAGAGTTCGGAGAAATAATCGTCCGAAGAAACCCTTTTTCTAGTGGTATACGTTTTTCTGTCTCCACTTCTGGACGATTACAAATGTCTGTGCCAAAACATACCACAAACTTTTTGATCAAACATTATTTGAGTCTAAACAGAAAGAAAATACGTGAAAATTTACCTCTAAAAGATCCTTCTTCGCAACGTGCCAGAGATGCGAAGAAAAAACTGTTAGCTCGCCAAGCGAAAGAATATCTACCATACAGATTAGAATATTTCGCAAAATTATACGGCTACAAATACGACAATGTCAGATTATCACACGCCAATACACGTTGGGGAAGCTGCTCATCGAACAAGACAATCTCGCTCAATATTGGATTAATGCAAGTACCAGAGCAACTACGAGATTATGTTATCATTCATGAGCTTGCACACTTAAATCATATGGACCATTCCAGGGAGTTTTGGCAAGAGGTCAAAGCACACGATCCGAAGTATTTGATGCATAGGAAAAGATTAAAGATGTTCACGCCAGGAGTATAGACGGCCAAATCCACCAATACCGGATAAATCCACTAGCATTACCAAAGAAGAAATTAAACAAACCTACTAGCATTACTCCAAGGAGACACTCAAGGCCGTTTGGCCAAGCTTATACTCCTTGGTAGCAATGCTAGTAGTTTTGTTCTAACATTTCCCATAAACAACGCTAGTAAGGATTTATCCTATTTATTTTTTCTCGCTATCAATTCGTCGATGGCTCTGTGGCAGGTACCACTCTTTCCACTCTAGCAAACTATAGAGACGGTGATGGAACTCACGAACACACCTATTTTGGCAATGGCGGTAGCGGAAGTTCTGTAGGCACATCTTATCAAACTACTACTTACGATGGAGAAACCCAAAAGATTGGTACATACTATAATTTCCAAGCTGCAACTATTGGAACTGGAGCATCATTATCAACAGATGGTGAACAAGCACCGGATAGTTTTTGCCCAGCTGGCTGGCAATTACCAATTGGAAACAATCAAAACGTCAATAAAGCCTTCCAAAAATTACTCAATAGCTACAGTATTACAGAT
>JAZSPO010000089.1:0-4188 GCA_045537505.1 Candidatus Nanosyncoccus sp. | reverse complement strand
CACGTTCTGCACTCTATTCCTGGCAGCACGGCGATTGTTGTACGCACGCCGAACGGTACGATTTATTTCTCTGGCGACTGGCGTCACGAGGAGAATCCTTATGGGAAACAGGCCGATTACGAACGAATCGATGAGATCGTGAAAAAAGAGGGAATCGATCTCATGTTCAATGAATCGACCAATATTGACTCCCCAGGACATCATCCACATTCCGAATATGACGTCGGCGATAATCTCGGAAAAGTTATGGATCATTATGCGAATGGTCGTGTCATTATTTCTTGTTTCTCGAGTCAGGTTTCTCGTATCGAGTCGACCTTGCGTGAGGCAGCGAAACGAGGGAGGAAGGTCGCTTTTGCTGGCTTTTCGATGATAAATAACGTCGAGGTGGCTCTGCGTACGAAAGAAATAAAAGCCCCAAAAGATACCATCATGAAGATGGAAGATATCATCAAACTTCCGGACGACAAAATTACGATTGTTTGTACTGGTTCACAGGGCGAGCTAAATGCCGTCCTCAATCGCATGGTGACTGGTGCCCATAAATATATCAAGATCAAGGCGAGCGATACGATTGTTTTCTCTAGCAATCCAATTCCAGGGAACGAGCCACACGTGGTCAATACAGTCGACGGTCTTTTGCGAGAGGGTGCACAAGTCATCCAAAATGGTAAAACTCATCTGACTAATATTGGTCCACTACATCTTTCTGGACATGCTTATTATGAGGACCACGTCGACTTCGTCACACGGCTCCATCCGAAGAACTACTGCCCATACCACGGTGAATTTTATATGCTCCAGCATAATGCCGAGATGGCAGAAAATGTAATTGGGATTCCGCGTGATAATATTATTGTTTCTGATGATGGCGATATTATCGAGTTCACGAAAGACAAGAAAATTAAAAAATGTGGACGTATCCCTGCTGGAAATAAGCTCTATGATGATGCCGATCAGCCTGTTCACGAAGCTGTCGTCAAGGATCGCATCCATATCTCCCGAGAAGGTATTTTTGTTATTGTATTGACAATTAGTAAGAAAAATGGTCGGCTAATTAAAACCCCAGATATCGTCTCGCGTGCGTTTATCTATTTGGACAATTCGGAAGATCTGATTGGAAAAATACGTCACTATCTTCGTAACAAAGCAGAACATACGGTACTAAATGATGATTCGAAGCTGAAAGATCTAAAAGAAGAAATCAAAGAAGAAGTTACTCATATTCTATACGATGCGACTGGACATACACCAATCGTGATACCAGTCATAAACAAAGTTTAGCTTTTGGCTTTTTTGAGAAGTTTTTTGCTCGTACGAGTTGCCTTACGTAAAGCACGTTTGCTTTTCTTTTCCATTTGTTTTTGCCAAGCCAAAAATTGTTTTTGACGACGCTGGGTCTCCTTTTCTGCCAGTTTCATTAATTTTTCTGGTGTCGCGAAAACTTGCTTGATCGCCATTCTAGCATAAAACTTAATTTCCGTAGTTTGGTCGCCAAAAACTTTTTTCGTTTTCATCATTTTTTCGGCTTTGATATTCGCATACGAAGAGAGAGCGAAATCGAGTAGGAAAATGACACAAAAACTGGATGCGAGGATAATTCGCCAGACTCGAGGGAAGAAATCGATTATATTATCGATGAGCGGAAGAAAAATGAGGATGATCACACAGCCGGCCACGCCGAATAAAACTACATTTCTCAAGCAAACGCGGCCGTTTAACTGAAATTTCCTAATGCCAGTATAATCCCACCAGCGTAAATGGAAGATTTTTTCGAGTAAAAAACTAGAGACATATTCGATGATAGCTCCGATAATTGCTGTGGAAAAAAAGATGATAAAAGGATTAGTAATTTTGAAAATATTTGCAAAGAAAATTACACAAAGTCCACCAAAACCATAGACAGGAAGATACGGTCCGAAGAGGAAACCACGGTTGACAATTTTCTTTTGCTCGATAGAACAGAAGATGATTTCCATTATGTAACCAAAAACAGATAAAATCGTAAAATAAAAAGCAGTTCGTACGAATACATCCACCATGCGATTATTATAACATGTTAAAAAGTTGTGATATAATATAGACATAGATATTTTAATAGGAGCTAATTAATTATTATATGAAGAAGTTAAAAAGTATCTTGATGGCAGTAATACTTGCTGTGGCTGGGCTTGTGGTGCCTTTTAGCTCGCCAGCTTTTGCGGCATCCGCGACTATTACAGTCGCGAGCGGTTCTGC
The DNA here is from genome assembly GCA_045537505.1 of Candidatus Nanosyncoccus sp. Classification (GTDB taxonomy): domain Bacteria; phylum Patescibacteriota; class Saccharimonadia; order Saccharimonadales; family Saccharimonadaceae; genus Nanosyncoccus. The sequence continues at coordinate 1,950 of JAZSPO010000089.1, read as the reverse complement.
TCAATATCTTGATGGAAATATCGAATTCGATGATCATCAGCTAAGTCCTACTGGTGGTACTGTGGAAAACTATATTAGTACAGGTGGGAACCATACAATTAAATTCGGCATTGCTTTTGAATATGGTACTATGCTTGGTTATACTCTGTCGAAAGTTTATATCAATGGCACCGAGACAAATTTCTCTGCACTTGGAGAAGATCGATATTCTGTTACAGTTTCAGAACTAAGCACCTATGAATTAGGTGTGACGGTTACCGGTTCCACGTCTGCTTATACGGTTATTTGGGGTAATCCAGATTGTGTAGATGATATCAGTGATGATATGAAGATTAAAAATGGCTACGCAAGAGTAATAGCAGTTTACGATAGTGAAGGACAAGCAGTAGATGAGAGTAATTATGTTAATGATCCACAGTCTGATCATGGTTTGAAAAACGGCTATGGACATATTGTACTACGCAAAGGGGATCGAGCAGTTTTCGAGTTTAAGCCTAATTATGGCTATCAGCTGACAAGTGTTAAGGCAAATGACCAAGAACTAGAACCACAAGCAGCTACGAACCAATATACTTTCACGATGGGTGAAGGAAATGTTCATTTTGCTGCGACATTTACTAGAACGGAAGATATAGTAAAATCAAATTCGGGATCGGTTTCTAACGGCTCGATTTCTCTTGGCTCTGCTTTAGGATCTGGTACTGCTCAGCTTGTCGTTTCCGATACTACTGTAAACAGTGCGAAACTTGCAGATTTCCAAAATGCTGCAGGTAACTACACGATTTCTCAGATTCTAAGTCTTGATTTTCTAAATGTTTTTTACAAAGGAAAACTAGATAGTTCCGATGTTTGGGTCAGCCAGTTACATGAGCTAGATAGCGAGGCGACTGTGACTTTGCAATTTGCTGACGATGTCGATGTCTCAAGAGTTGCATTAGTCCACAATATAGATGATGGTGATGAGTATGAAACGATTACTCCGATAAGTTTTAACGTTAGTACGCACGAGGCTACTTTTAGAATTGGAGGCTTTTCCAATTTCGCTATTGCAATGAGTGCGACTACTCCAAATACTGGTGTAGTAAGTAGATCTGATGAAACATCTTTCGTTGTATCAACTCTATCGATGACGATTTTCGTATCTACAATTATCTCTGCAGGTGCTTGGCTCACTTTCCGTGCGAATAAGCAATAATCTTAATAAAAAAGAAATAAGAGGATACTTATAACATCCTCTTTTTTCTTTGGTCCCCGAGACTGGACTCGAACCAGCATATCTTTGCAGACACTAGCACCTGAAGCTAGCGCGTCTACCAATTCCGCCACTCGGGGTTTTGAAATATTTTATCATATTTCTCGAGGTTGGACAAATGAAAATTTCTATGGAATATAATAGAGCAATTCCACCAATACCGGATAAATCCACTAGTATTGTTTTCTGGACACGACTTGTCTAGCCCAGAAATGAACAAATCCACTGATGTTACTCCGAAGAGAAGAGAACAAATCCACTGATGTTACTTTTGGGACACGACTCATCCAGCCCGTCGTTACGGGTGGATTTCGTCTAACATCACTCGCGTCTTCGTGATATTGTCCCAAATAGCAACATCAGTAAGGATTTGTTCTAACACTACATCCACGTGATATTGTCCCGAATAGTAACAATTGGTAAGGATTTGCTCTAACAATGTATTAATAGGTGGAGACGCAGCGAAGAGGAATACCGTAGCTCATACTGTCGTTGCCACCGGCATAAACTTCATCCTCGTAGATACGCAAATAGTAGGCGTAACCTCCTTCCCCGAGGGTATTAGACCACCAGCGTCCGCTGCTACCTAAAAGGTACAACCTACCGTAGCCCCAGCCGTAGTAGCCAGAGTAGATGTATGACAGAGGATAGCTACGACCTTTAATTGATCCTGCACTATTATTTGTAATGCTATAACT
>JAZSPO010000106.1:0-2393 GCA_045537505.1 Candidatus Nanosyncoccus sp. | reverse complement strand
CAACAGCTACATCTCCAAATAAAGTTTCTGGACGCGTGGTTGAAACTATGATTTCTTTGATTTGGCTAGAGGTATCCTGGTCTGGAGATATAGTATATGCTATATCCCAGAGCTTACCTTTCTCATCTTCGTGTACTACCTCTATATCTGCGAAAGCGGTCTGGTGTTTTGGACAGAAGTTCACGAGCTTTTCACCTCTGTAAATCATGCCATCTTTCCACATTTTCTCGAAAGTCGAATATACTCGTCGGATAACATTCTCGTCAAGAGTAAATGTCAAATCTTTCCATGAACAACTCGCACCGAGAGCACGCACCTGGAGTTCCATATTGCCTCTCTGTTCCTGGACAAAATTCCAGACTTGGGCATAAAGCTCATCTCTGGAATATTCAAAACGAGTATGTCCATGTGACTCTAATACACGTTCATAGACCACCCACGTCTCGAAACCTGCATGGTCTGCTCCTGGCACATACCAGGTCTTCTCGCCTCTTAAACGATGATAACGGGTCAGCGAGTCTTCTATAGCAATTGTGAGCCCATGACCAATGTGAAGATTTCCATTTGCGTTCGGCGGTGGCATAACTATCGAATAGGTTTTCGGATCATTGTTGGGATTATCATCATATAATTGTTTATCAGCCCCAACTTTCCCTCCTGGCAAAAATTCATCTGAGCTTTCCCAAGCAGCATAAATATCTGGCTCAAATTTCTCTGGATCATAAGAACTCGCAAATTTCATTAAAAATCTCCAATTAGCCTTTTTTCTATTTTATCATAAATGTTTCAGTACGAAGATTATTAGTGGATTATGGTCTAGTCTAATCAGATTTTTTTATGGTAAAATAATATACATAAGAATAATTTAAGGAGGTTAAATGTGCACAGGCGTTAGATTTAACGACCAAAATGGAAATATGTTTTTTGGACGAAATCTAGACTGGTCAGTTGGGTATGGCCAAAAAGTGGTCATTACTCCAAAAGGGTACAACTACAACTCTGCATTCTTGGGTGCAATGCAACCAAAATATGCTTTGATCGGTATGGGCATTGTCGAAGAAAATGTTCCACTCTATTTTGATTGTGGAAACGAAGCTGGTCTGGCGATTGCAGGCTTGAATTTCCCAGGATATGCCCAGTATGAGACAGCTGCAGTAGAAGGGAAGACCAATATCTCTGCATATGAATTTCCACTTTGGATCGCTATGAATTTTGCAAGCGTAGAAGAAGTAGAAAAAGTTCTTCCGAGCGTTGCAATTGTTGCGAAACCAATTAATGAAAAATACCCTGTTTCGATGCTCCACTGGATTATCGGTGATGCAAAGAAGAGTATCGTCGTCGAATATACAAAAGATGGCATGCAGATCTTCAAGAACGATGTTGATGTTCTGACGAACCAACCTGGCTATGGTTGGCACCAAGAGAATTTGCGTAACTATATGAACCTCTTTAGCAGACAACCAGAGGAAGAAAAATGGGGCAAAGCAAAAATGGTCCCATTCGGTTCTGGCTCAATGATGCGTGGTATCCCAGGTGATTATTACTCACCATCTCGCTTCATCCGTGTCGCTTATTTGAACACACATTATCCAACCAAAGCTACAGAAGAAGAGAATGTTTCTCGTCTTTTCCATACTTTGGCCGGAGTTGCGATGATTGATGGTGCAGCAGCAATGGCAAACGGTGATTTCGAGAAAACGGTTTACACTGGTGGTTATTCTGCCGCAACCAAGACTTATTACTGGAACACTTACGAGAACCCAGCTATCAACAAAGTTGCACTAGGCGATTATGATATTAATGGCACGGCTCTTGTCGTCGCAGACTAATTAGACTTTCACTTGGATGGTTATATGATAAATATCTTTGGTTTAGAAATTAGCGTTACAAAGTTAATAAATTCTGCCATCTACATAGTTTTTATCTTTATTATCTATCTGATTTTGAGGAGAGTATTATCAATCGCCTTCCGTAGAGCCGGAGGGAAGAAAGTCGGTCCGAAACAGAGACAACGCATTAGGACAGTCTTCCAAATGGTTTCCAGCCTGCTCAATTATGCGATGTTGATACTCTTCTTGCTCGTGGTTCTTGCAGATTTAGGGGTAAATGTTTCTTCATTGATCGCTGGGCTCGGAATCATGACAGCAGTCTTGGGTCTCGCATTCCAAGATATGATAAAAGATGTCATCTCTGGAATAACTATCGTCGTAGAAGACCAGTTTAGCGTCGGCGATGTAGTCGAAATCGATGGGTTCAAAGGAACTGTCGTCTCTGTTGGATTCAAGACCACGGAAATCAGGGGAGAAAGAGACCAGGTAAAAATTATCTCAAACCACAACATTGACGGTCTGATTAACTTTAGCAAAAAGGAAAATATAACGGAAAAATAAAAA
>JAZSPO010000006.1:0-8289 GCA_045537505.1 Candidatus Nanosyncoccus sp. | reverse complement strand
ATGTGCTTTAATGGAAAAGTTAAATTAATTTTTACATGTTCAGAACGCCGGTCCAAAGACGGTCTGAAAGTTACTTGGTTTACTCCTGAGTGGGTGAAAATGGACTTTACTCGACATTATCCGTGTTCAAAAAAGATTATTGAAAAACCGAAGAATTTAAAGAAGATGATAACAATTGCAGAAAAGCTATCAAATGGAATACCTTTTGTCAGAATCGATCTATACAATATAAATGGTAAAATATTCTTTGGTGAATACACATTTTATCCGGGTGCTGGTTTTGAGGAATTTAATCCTCCTGAATGGGATAGAAAGCTTGGCGATATGATTGATTTATCGAAGGTTAAACAAAATGAGAAGTAAGAACGCAGTAAAAAATATTCTATCAGCTCTTTTATTTCAGATAGTATCTATCGTCTGCGGTTTTATTGTTCCAAAATTAATCATAGAACATTACGGCTCCGAAACTAATGGTCTTATCAATTCTATAACTCAATTTCTAGCATATATTACTCTTCTCGAATCCGGATTTGGTCCAGTTGTAAAATCCATTTTATATAAACCAATTGCAGAGAAAAATATTAAACAAACAGAAAACATATTGAGAGCATCTGAAAAATTTTTCCGGAAAATAGCACTGGTGTTTATTGTCTATATTATTGGGCTTTGCACTCTTTATCCGATTTTATTAGCTGGTCAATTTGATGCGATTTATACGATATCCTTATTAATAATTATTGCAATTAGTACTTTTGCAGAATACTTCTTTGGTATGACGTATACGCTTTATTTGCAGGCGAAACAGAAAACTTATTTAACTTCTTATATCCAAATTTTCACAACAATCCTTACGACTATTGTTGCAATTTTACTAATTAATTTAGATTGTAGTATCCAAATCGTAAAGCTTGGTACTGTTGTTGCTGTTGTGCTTAAACCAATAATCCAAAATATGTATGTGAGAAAAAAATACCATATTAATCTGAAAAATGGGGACGAAAAATATGTAATAAAACAGAAATGGGATGGACTAGCCCAGCATATTGCTTCTATTGTCCATAATAATACTGATATTGTTGTCCTTTCGATTTTAAGTACAATGAAAGAAGTCTCGGTGTATTCAGTATATTTGCTGGTTGTCAAAGGACTAAAAAGTATGGTACAGGTGTTCATGAATGGGATTGATGCTTCGTTCGGTAATATGATAGCGAAAAAAGAACATAAGATACTCGGTAACAAGTTTAGGAGTTTTGAGTTATTTTTCCATACCATCTCTTCCATAATATTTATTTCAGCCATATTATTAACAACCCAATTCATTGGTGTTTATACGAAGGGAATTACGGATGCAGACTATGTCAGACCTGTTTTTGGATTCTTGATTGTTGCTTCGGAATACATATGGGCGATTAGACTTCCGTATAGTTCTTTAACCCTTGCTGCTGGCCATTTTAAAGAAACAAGAAATGGTGCGTGGGTTGAAGCTTTTACGAATATTATCATTTCCACTATCTTAGTTTTTAATTTTGGGATTGTTGGCGTAGCCATTGGTACAATAACCGCAATGTCTATTAGAACAATTGAATTTATGATTCACTGTTCGAAGCACATTTTGAAACGAAAAACAATTATGACATTTCAATGGATCGTATTTGCAGCCATTGAAACTATGCTAGGTTGCCTGTTTTTTAGTATTTTCCAATTAGAAACTCCAGATTCATATTTTGAATGGATAAAAAATGGACTAATCACTGTGGGCTTTATCACATTTGAAGTTGTCATTATTAACTCTTTGACACATCTTGATGAGTTAAGAGATTTGAAAGAAATAATCCGAAGTGCTGCGAGAATGGAGAAGAAAAAATGAACACGTATTTAATCACTGGTGGAGCAGGTTTTATTGGATCTACACTAACGAAGTCGCTACTAAAAGACGGTCATAGAGTCATCGTCGTGGATAACTTTAATGATTTTTATGATCCGAGAATAAAGGAAGAAAATATTGCTAAATTTCTTAACAATAAGAATTACAAATTATATCGTGCAGATATTCGCGATGTAGAAGAAATAAAAAAAGTTTTTGATGAAAACAAGATAGATTTTATTATGCATTTGGCTGCTATGGCTGGCGTACGACCTTCCATTGAGAATCCGATTTTGTACCAGGAAGTGAATGGTATCGGGACGCAAAATATTCTCGAACAGGCAAAAAATCATAATGTAAAAAATCTTGTGATGGCTTCTTCTTCATCTGTTTATGGCAATTGCAAGGAAGTCCCTTTCCGTGAGGATATGATAGTGGATTACGCTATTTCTCCGTATGCTGCTACGAAGAAAGCAAACGAAGTGATGGCACATGTTTACCATAAGCTATATAATTTGAATATTATTATGTTGAGATTCTTTACGGTTTATGGGCCAAAGCAGCGTCCAGATCTCGCGATTAATAAATTTACTCGGATGATGCTGAACGGTGAGAAAATCACAATGTATGGTGATGGAACGACATCAAGAGACTACACTTATGTGGACGACATTGTGGATGGAATCATAAAATCACTTAACTATACAGCGACACATGACGATGTCTATGAAATTATCAATCTTGGCAGCAATAATCCTGTCTCTCTAAAAGAGATGATAATGACGATTGGTGATGTATTAGATATAGAACCTCAGATAGAACAGCTCCCAATGCAGCCAGGTGATGTAGATAGAACTTATGCAGATATCGCTAAAGCACGCAAATTGCTCGGTTATGAACCACATACGACCTTTCGAGAGGGAATTGAGAAGTTTATAGAGTGGATAAAAAACGGAGTTAAAAATGAATAATACAATTATCATTTATATTGTTGCCGAACTAGCTTCCCTCTTGTTTATGTGGCTTGCAGAGAGAAGCAAGAAAAAGAACCCAAAAAAGAAAATACAATATGTTTTCCTGATACTTTCAATTATTCCATTTGCATTATTGTTCGCAATGCGTTCTGGGCATGTTGGTACAGATTATGGTTTGTATTCTGAAGCTTATACTAATACAGTCGAGGGAGCTTTGACAGATCATCAAGAAGAATGGTTGCCAATTGGGTATAAGTTTATGACATCGGCACTTGGTTCAGTTTTTGGCTCGGATTTTCATCCTGTATTAGCAATTATTACGATTTCTTCCTATATTCTATTCATCGTTGCGATTTGGCAAAATAGTAAACACCCTACTTTTTCACTTGCATTACTTATGACATTTTGCATTCATTTTCAGCTCTTTAATCAGTTTCGTCAGATGTTGGCAATTGCAATTACTTTTTTCGCATATAAATATCTAAGAGATAGAAAGATGGTACCATACTTTATCTTGATAGGAATTGCTGCACTTTTTCATCCATCTGTCATTATTATGATACCAATTTATTTCTTATCTAATATCAAACTTAGCCCAAGAGTCTTAATAGTTTATGTGGCTATCACGATCCTATTGTTTATAGGATTTGATATGGTAAAGGAAATGCTGGAGAGCACATACTATGGCTCTGTTTATTTTGGTAGCCAGTATGACTATGCTGAAGGAAAATCAGTATTAAACCTAATTGTAAGAGTCGTCATGTTCTTATTAGTTATTACTCAATACAAGAATGTCGTCAAAGAGGACAAGAACAATATTAAACTATATATGTTGGCACTATTCTGTACACTACTTCAAATTATTGTAACAAGATCATATATAATTGCTCGCTTAGCTACTGTTCTGTTTATTTATTATGTATTATTATTGCCGGAAGTGTATAATGCGTTTAAAAACTCACTAAGGAAACAAAGATATAAGATTTGGTTATTGTTAATCACTATTATTGCTATGATAAGCTATCAGACGGCATATTATCTATCGTCATCTGGTGCAGAGGGTAGTGGATACGATGAATATACGACAGTTTTAGATGAGGAAATATAGTTTTTCTTGGAGTCACGACGGCAATTTCTATGGCTATCCTTTCTGGAGCAGGGAAAACGAAGGTGAGTAACACTTGTATTATTCCCATTTTCATGTTATAATACTCATAATATGAAGATAGCTATTGCTGGGACGGGTTATGTTGGATTGTCGCTCGCGACACTTCTTTCTGTGCGTCATGAAGTAGTAGCTTATGACATCCTGGAAGAAAAAGTCGAAATGATTAATCGTCGAGTATCTCCCATCCAAGACGAGTATATCGATAAGTTTTTCAGAGAAAAAGAATTGAATTTACGCGCTACTCTAGACTACGAAGATGCCTTTTCTGATGCAGATTTTATTATCATTTCTACGCCGACTAATTATGACCCAGAGCGTAATTTTTTCGATACTTCATCGGTTGAGGATATTCTCCAGAAAGTCAATAAACTATACAAACAAGAATCTGAGACAGGCGATAATCATTCTACAATTGTATCCCCAGCCATTATTATAAAATCCACTATTCCAGTCGGTTTCGTGGAGCAAATGCGAAAAAAATATCCCAATCTCCTCATTATTTTTTCACCAGAATTTCTCCGAGAGGGAAAAGCACTCTACGATAATCTTTATCCTTCTCGTATCATTGTCGGCTCGAAATCTGCTGCTGGAAAAAAATTTGCGAATCTTCTAAAAGAGTCATCCCAAAAAGAAGATGTCCCAGTCCTTTTTATGGGCAGCACAGAAGCGGAAGCAGTGAAACTTTTCTCAAACACTTATCTTGCTCTACGCGTTTCTTATTTTAATGAGCTTGATACTTATGCCGATGTAAAAAACCTCAATGCAAAAGAGATTATCAAAGGCGTCTCTCTCGATCCTAGAATTGGTGACTACTATAATAATCCATCTTTCGGATATGGTGGATATTGTTTGCCAAAGGACACGAAGCAGTTACTTGCAAACTATGAGAATGTTCCTCAGAATTTGATTGAAGCTATTGTGAAGGCAAATGAAACTCGTAAACAGTTTATCGTCGACGAAATACTTGAATTAATTAAACAAAAATCGGAAGATCCAGTAGTTGGTATCTATCGGTTGACTATGAAATCTGGTTCAGATAATTTTCGTTCAAGCGCAATTCGAGATATAATCATGAAACTTCATATGCATGGAAAGCGAGTTGTCATCTTTGAGCCGACGCTGTTATCACCAGATTTCGACGGCATCGAAGTTTTGACAGATGTTGATGAGTTCAAAGATATCTCGACTATTATCCTGGCAAATCGCATGGAAGATGACATCCGTGATGTGGCAGAAAAAGTCTATACGAGAGACCTATTTGCTAGGGACTAATTTATATCATAATTATTGACAATTATCTAATTCTGTGATAAAATAAATATATTAGAGAGTTAAAGTAGAGAAAATGGAAGAATTTAATCTCAAAGAGCTATTTCAGTATATCATTTCGAAGATTTATATCGTTATTTTGTTGATGGCCGCTGTTATTGCTGGCGGAACGGTTTATTCCAATTACATAAAAACTCCGATGTATCGTTCTACTACGAAGCTTGTTTTGACTTCAGAAACGACTTCCACGACGAAAATCACTACTTCTGATGTCACACTCTCGAATAATCTTGTCAAAACTTATTCAGAAATCGTCAAGAGCCATGATGTTCTTGCAAAAGTCATAGATAATCTTCATCTTGATATGAGCGTAGATCAGTTGGCCGGGAAAGTATCTGTTAGCTCGACTACGAATACACAGCTTATTACAGTTTCCATTTCTGACCAAGATGCGAATGAAGCACAGAAGATCGCAGCAGAGTTAGCAAACGTTTTCAAAGATGAGATCAATCGATTATACAAGATGGATAACGTACAAATTGTCGATGTCGCTTCTGTTGCCGATACCCCATACAATGTCAATCATCTTAAAGAGACTTTAACCTATGTTGCGATAGGATTAGTGTTTGGTGTGGGTGTCGTGGCGATTAGATTCTACTTTGATAATACAATTAAGAACACGCAAACTATTGAAGAAAAAGTTGGTTTGGTAGTGCTTGGTGTAGTTCCAGTAGTAGGGAAGAAATAGGGAGAAAGAAATGGAAGCAAGAAAAAGAACAAGACTGCATAGATCGAGAGAGTTTAATGATCTTGTGTTGGCAGACAATCCGAAGTCATCTTTTGCTGAGGCAATTAAGTCGATCAAAACGAACTTGGTTTTTTCTTCCGTCGACAAAGATATGAAGGTGATTTTGGTTACTTCGCCAGAGCCTGGAGATGGCAAGAGTTTTATCGTCGCAAATCTTGCTACAGCTTTCGCACAGGACGAGAAAAAAGTACTCGTAATCGATGGTGATATGCGTCGTGGTCGCCAACATGAAATTTTCAATCTTCCGAATAACACGACAGAAGGATATTCAAACTACATCCTAAAATACAAGAAAACAAATGATAATAGCATGTTGGATTTTGTTCGTTCTGAGATTTTCATCAAAGAGACAAATATGCCGAATGTCTCTCTTTTGCCAGCAGGCCCTACTCCTCCGAATCCGCTCGAGTTGATTTCTTCCGAGAATAATAAACGTTTGATTAAAGATCTTCGCAAAGAATTCGATATCATCATTATCGATTGTCCTCCTGCACTTGGTTTATCCGATACGCTTGTGATGTCTAAGTATTCTGATGCAAACGTTGTATGTATTTCGAGTGACAAAACGAAGACTGACCAGCTAGAAAGTGTGAAAAAGAGCTTCGAAAAAGTTAATTCGAAGATTAATGGTATTGTCATAAATAGAGCAAAAGCAAAAGGCAGCTCCTATTCTTCCTATTATACGAAAGAATATTATACTAGATTAAATAAGTAATGATAGATGTTCATTGTCATATTTTACCAGGTATTGATGATGGTTCGAAGAGCTTCGACGAAAGCATCGCCATCCTTAAAAAAGCTGAAGTAGCTGGCATTTCCGATGTTATTCTGACGCCACATTATATTTTTGGAACGGATTATAATGCCGATAATAAACAAAAATATGAGCTCCTAAAACAATTAAACGAACAGGTAAAAAAAGAGAATATCAAGATTAATCTCTTCCTTGGTAATGAGATATTCATCGATGGAAAAATTCCAGACATGCTTCTTTTACAAAGTTATGAAATCGCCTCGCTAAACAGCAACAAATATGTCTTGATAGAGCTTCCTGTTCGGAACGAGGATAAAAGTGCACCAGAAACACTTTTTGAACTAATCAGGAATGGCTATGTTCCTATTATTGCCCATCCGGAGCGCTATGAATATATTCAAAAGAATTTAAAATATGCCGAAGAATTAGTGCGAATTGGCTGTGTTTTGCAAGGTGATTATCTTGCTCTAACTGGAAAGTATGGCAGAAATGCAGAAAAGACTTTAAGGAAATTGCTAAGAATGAATCTTATTTTTTGCCTTGCATCGGATATACATCATGAACGAGATGATTACAAACTAGGCGAATCAAAGAAGAAGCTGAAGAAGATTATGAAGGATGAAGGGAAAATCGACGAATTGTTCGTTGATAATCCACGTAAGATTCTTATTGGTAAGTAGCTTTTTCTCTTTTCGTTCAATACTTTGTTTGACGAGCAAATCCACCAATATTGGCTAAAGATTAAGAAACCGGATAAATCCACTAGCATTGTTTTCTGGACACGACTTGTCTAGCCCAGAAATGAACAAATCCACTGATGTTACTCCGAAGAGAAGAGAACAAATCCACTGATGTTACTTTTGGGACACGACTCATCCAGCCCATCGTTATGGGTGGATTTCGTCTAACATCACTCGCGTCTTCGTGATATTGTCCCAAAAGTAACATCAGTAAGGATTTGTCCTAACACTACATCCACGTGATATTGTCCCGAATAGTAACAATTGGTAAGGATTTGCTCTAAAAGGATTAATAGGTGGAGACGCAGCGAAGAGAAAAACCAGTTATCATAGTGAAGTAGGTATTGGTATAAACCATACTTTCATCGATACGAAGGTAATATGCTTTTTTCTCCTCTTCATCTGTTTTTGTCCACCAGCGTCCATTGATTCCTAAACCGTTGTTCAATGCGCCATTGTCCCAGCTGTAGCCGCCAGAGAATAGATAAGATAGGGGATAACTACGAAGTGCAGTTGAACCAGCATTGTCGCTTGTGATACTGTAATTATTGAGTAATTTTTGGAAGGCTTTATTGACATTTTGATTGTTTCCGATCGGTAATTGCCAACCAGCTGGACAGAAACTTTCTGGTGCCTGGCTGCCACTAGTTGTTAATGATGCACCAGTTCCAACAGTTGCAGCTTGGAAATTATAGTATGTACCAATCTTTTG
>JAZSPO010000035.1:0-1911 GCA_045537505.1 Candidatus Nanosyncoccus sp. | reverse complement strand
CATGGCTACGATCCGACTTTCGTTCACGGCTTCGCTGCCGCTGATGTTGGTGCAGTTGTTTCGACCTGTGAAAAAGCTTTATCTGATGCAGAAAAACAGGCAGAAGTTACTTGTAAATTGGTCTCTGTTGGGATTGCAGGGGAATTGATCAAAGGTAGCGTTTCCACGGTTCGCTATCGTCGCAAAAATGGTAATCGTCCTCTTTCCGAACAAGAAATGTCTTTGATTATCAAAAGAGTACAAGACAAGGCTGGAGAGGTAGCTAGGAAAGAAGTGGCTATGGAGACGAATAATCCAGATATAGAGGTAAGGCTGATTAATTCGGCGATAGTTTCTCTGACAATAGATGGATACAAGGTTAGCAATCCGATCGGATTCAAGGGATCTGATTTGGTCATTCAGTTCTATACAGCTTTCGCTCCTCTTGTCCATATTTCTGCGATTGAGAAAGTATGTGCAGAGCTTTCTCTTGATTTGTTATCTGTTGCAGTCGAGCCTTTCGCGGTTTGTCGAGCTTGTCTAGGAGATGACGCAGACAGTGCTCTTTCGGCAATTGTCATGGATATAGGTGGTGGAACGACAGATATTGCTGTGGTCGATGATGGGGGTGTGAGCGGTACGAAAATGTTTGGCATCGGTGGTCGTAGCTTCACACACCAGATAGCCGAGTCGATTGGAACAGATTTCGAAACAGCGGAATACTTTAAGCTCAATCCTGATTCGCCGGAACTTCCTGAGCCTGGAAGGGAAAAGATGGAAGAGGCAATAGAGAAAAATCTGACGGTTTGGATAGGTGGTGTCCAGCTCGCACTCGAAGATTTCCAGATGCTAGAAGTCCTGCCGAATAATATTTTACTCTGTGGAGGCGGCGCTGGTTTAATGCAGATCCAGGAAACACTTGCGACCTCTGATTGGTACGAGGAGTTGCCGTTTAATCGTCGCCCAGTTATACATATTGTAGATTCGGAAGATATTCCAGGCATAGTGAACCTAACAGATATCGAACTCGACCATTCTTTTATTACGGCACTTGGTTTATTGCGTGTTTCGCTGGATACGATTGCTGGGTCCCCAGATGGCCACTCTCTGAAAGATAGAATCGCTAAGGTTTTGCAAAACTAACGAATTTTCCACTTGGCAGAGTGCCGAGCTGGTATTTTCCGAATTGAACTCGATGGAGGCTAACTATTTTGTAGCCGACTGCTGCGAAAGTGCGACGAATTTGACGATTCCTTCCTTCGCTCATGAAAACTTTCCATTTTTTGCGATCCGCAGTAATTTTTTCCAAGCCAAGTTTCGACTTTCCATCTTCTAGGTCAATCCCAAAATCCGATATCATTTGTTGATGTAAAGGCTCTAGTGGACGGTCCAACTCGACTTCGTAGATTTTTTCTTTGATAAATTTCGGATGGGTCATTTCGAAAGCAAAGTCACCATCATTTGTTAGAAGAATAATGCCGCTTGAGTCTTTATCCAAGCGTCCTACGGTTTTTAAATCTTGGTATTTTTTGGGTAATAATTGGTATATCGTCGGAAATTCTCCTTGTTGACGACGAGAACAAACATAACCAACCGGTTTGTTCATAGCGAGGTAAATATAAGAGAAAGAAAAAGGGATTATTTCTCTATTATAGCATACTTTATCATTTCTGTCAACTCTATCACCTATGACAGCTGGCTTGCCATTGATAGTAATTTTTGATTTTTTGATTAACTCGTCGGCCTGGCGACGCGAAACACCCAGCCTCTCTGCGAGAAATTTATTCAAACGGATTGCTTGGCTCGGAGATTTTTTAGCTTGCTGCTGTTCCTGGCCAGGTCGCATTATTTTGGTCCGGTGTATTATTTAGCAGTTCTTCCATTGCGTTCGCCGTGGAATTCTGTGGTTTTGTTTCCGTAGCAGTCGCCTCT
>JAZSPO010000026.1:0-4040 GCA_045537505.1 Candidatus Nanosyncoccus sp. | reverse complement strand
AGATCAGACATTACTTCCGAAACTTTGTCATCCTCGTCGAGGGCGGTTTCAATTTTGAGGTAATAATCATCCAACTTATCAATCTTGTCAAGATAAATACGCGAAACATCGGAAAGCTTAATGCGTCTGCGACGACGGCTCACTTCCGACACCAGCACGAAACCGAGCTGCTGAATCATGTTCACGACTTCTGTATAATCTCGCACCACGGACCGATCTGTAATCTCGATACCGCTGTCTTCGATATGGCGTTTGAAAATCAGTTTATATGTCGCTGGCTTGTCAACGGAAGCCATTTCTGTACGCATAATCATTCTTGGCATGCTCATTCCACGTCGAAAGCCTCTCGGAACATAGACTCTATCATGCTGATACAAGGTCGGCTCAAACTCTAAGCTAATATCTTTCATCCGACGCTCAAGTTCTTTTGGATCCGATACTTTTACCTTTATTGTTACTCTTTTCATAGAGTTTCTCCTTTCCTTGCTTTGTTAGCCCACTCATCTGCTAATTCGTTCATCTCTGTGCCGATATGTCCACGCACCCATTTTAGTTCTACGTTGTTCGATTCTAGATACAATTCATGCAATTCTTTGACCAAGTCCAGATTCTTGATTTTTCCGTTCTTTTTCGTCCAGCCATCAGCTTTCCATTTTTCAGCCCATTTGGTTAGGACATTAATCCAAAATTCTGAATCTGTACAAATCTGGAATTTTTCCGTCGTCGCGACATTCCCCTCTGCTTGCTGTTGTTTCGCATAAGAGAAAGCAGCTATCAGAGCCATCGCTTCCATTCTAATATTCGTCGTGTCGCTTTCTTTTCCTAGAGCTACTGGGTTATTATCTCTAATCACCGCAAACCCACCTGGTCCAGGATTAGGTGAAGCACTCCCATCTGTCCACAACGTTATCATACATATATTATAACATAGAAAGTAAAAAAATGGAACATCTGCTATAATAATCTTATACAATATGGCGGAAAGCATTAAGACGAAAAAACACAGCAAGAAAGTCGAAAAAGCAATTGATTTTGCTACGAAAGCCCATGCTGGGCAAAATCGTCGTTCTGGTGAAGCCTATATTACTCACCCACTTGCCGTGATGAAAATTGTCGAAGATTGGGGGATGGATGAGGATACTATTATTGCTGCAGTCCTACATGATACTGTCGAAGACACTCCTGTTACTCTAAAAGAAGTAAAAGAGGAATTCGGCGATCAGGTTGCTTTTTTGGTAGATGGGATGACGAAACTATCGAAAATCAGCTCCAGTATGAATGATATTGATACTTATCTGCCAAATACGAAAGACAACCTCTTGCGTCTGCTCGTGGCAACAGGGTCTGATATCAGAGTACTTATTATCAAACTTGCCGATCGCCTGCATAATTTACGCACACTTTCGGCACTTCCGCCAGACAAACAGAAACGCATTGCCAAAGAATCGCTCGAAGTGTTCGCTCCTCTCGCCGATCGTTTGAATATGGGAAGACTTCGTGTCGAAATGTCCGATATCGCGTTTTCTTATGTGAATCCGAAAAGATACAACGAGCTGCGAGAAATCATTGACAATTATAACAAGTCAGCCGAAAAAACTATGCAAAAAATCCAGAAAGAGGTCGCAGCCGGTCTTGGCCGCGAAAAAATCAAATTCAAAATCTCTGGTCGAGTCAAGTCTGTTTATTCGCTGCACAAGAAGCTCGCCAAGCATAATCAGAACATGGGCGAAATCTATGATTTAATCGCACTACGTGTAATCGTGAATGATATTACCGATTGTTATCTGACACTCGGTGTCATCCACTCTCTTTATATGCCGATGAACGGCCGTATCAAAGATTATATCGCGATGCCGAAAATCAACGGATACCAGTCCCTTCATACGACTGTCATTACGAAAGATAAAAAGATTATCGAGTTCCAGATTCGTACCAAAGAAATGCACGAGTTTGCCGAGCGAGGTTTGGCTGCTTCATTTTATTATAATGAGCAAAAATTGACCGAAAACTACCGCACTGGAAAAATCCAACATCTGCCTACTTCCCTGCTTTGGATTACGGAACTACAAGAAACCGCCGCCAAGCTACGTGCTGGGAAAAAAGTGAATCTGAAAAAACTGCGTCTCAATCTTTTTGCCGATAAAATTTTTGTCTATACGCCAAAAGGCGATATCATAGATCTGCCCAAAGGGTCTTTGCCACTTGATTTTGCTTATCGCCTCCACTCAGAAATTGGTGGACATGTCACCGGTGTAAAGATCAATGGAAAAATGAGTAGTCTTAATACCAAGCTGAAACATGGAGATGTTGTGGAGATTCTGACGAGCAAAAACCAGACAGCACGGGAATCGTGGTTCGACAAAATCTTCACCGCCCAAGCCAGGCAAAAACTCCGTGCCCAGCTAAATAAACTACACTGATATCAAAAATTGTATCAATAATAATCTAGAGTATTATGCCAATTTCGAGAGAAGTTCGTCCAACTCTTCGGCTGTCTTACAAGAAAATGTCACGGTCTTGGTATTAATTTTGACTTTCACGCCGTATTTTTTGCCAATTTTCTCTTCTTGTTTGATATGAGTTCGGATTTTCAGGGCCTGGGTCGAGCTGGCCTTCTTGCTCTGTTTTACGTAACGTTCTACCTGACGAGCATTCCAATCCTCTTTGATAATTTTTGGCAAAACTTTGTCTATGACTTCTGGGCTTGCAGCAATAAGAGGCCGCATTACACCTTCGGACAACCTGTGTTTTTGCATTGCTTTTTTCGCTTTTTCCGGCAAACGCAAAATCCGAATTGTGTTCACGACAGTACTTTCACTTTTCCCAACACGCTTCGCGATTTCTGAATTCTCTAGATTGAACTCATTACGTAGTTTCACATAAGCCGTGGCAAGTTCCACAGCGTTCAAATCCTCACGCTGGGCATTCTCGATAATCGATAGTTCTAGGCGATTCTGTGCATCCGCTGTTCGGATAATACAAGGAACTTCCGCGAGACCTGCAATCTTCGCAGCTCTCCAGCGACGTTCACCTGCGATAATCTTGTATTTCTTGCCTTCTTTTGCGACTACGATCGGCGAAAGAATGCCGTGTTCTTTGATCGAATCAGCAAGCTCTTCCAGTGCATCCGGATCAAAAGATTTTCGAGGCTGGTTGTCGTCTCTTTCCAATAGCTCAATTTTTATATCACGCAAAATTTTTTGGTCCTCGTCCCTCGTCGGGTCGAAACCATCCTCTACTAATTCTGTCGGAATTAAACTCTCAAATCCTCTTCCTAATCCTCTTTTCATGTTTCCTCCTTATCCTCTCTCTACTCTTTTTTCTACTTCTTTTGCAAAGTCCTTGTAAGCTTTCGCACCCTTGGAGAACTTGTCGTAATTACCGACTGGTACGCCATGGCTCGGAGCTTCGGCTACACGAACATTGCGTGGGATGGTCGTTCGGAAAGTCTTGTCTTTGAAATACTTCTTGATTTCCTCGAATACTTCTGCGGATAACGAAGTCCTCTTGTCGTACATTGTCGCTAACACACCAAGCAATCGTAAGTCCGGATTCATCGCCTTTTTGATTAGAGACATACTATCTAATAACTGGGCGACACCCTCGAGTGCATAAAACTCTGTCTGGACCGGCAAAATCAAATACTCTGCCGCAATCATACCATTCACAGTCAGAAGACTAAGCGATGGTGGCGAATCTATAATAATGTAATCATACTGGTCAGAAACGGAAGAAACAGCGGTTTTCAATTGCACGAACTTGTTGTTTAGTTTCGCCATCTCTACCTCAGCGTTCGCAAGCTCAGGCGTGGTCGGTGCAATATATAGATTTTTGAACTTCGTTTCCAGGACGATTTCCGCCAGACTTTCTTTTCCGAGTACCACTTCTGTCATCGAGCTTTCCAGCTCATCTTTCGAGAATCCGAAGCCACTCGTCGCGTTCCCCTGTGGATCAAAATCAATCAGTAAAGTCTTGAACTTGTCCTTCGCGAGGAAATAACTCAGGTTGACTGCCGTAGTAGTCTTCCCGACACCTCCCTT
>JAZSPO010000066.1:0-3427 GCA_045537505.1 Candidatus Nanosyncoccus sp. | reverse complement strand
AACTCAGTTGGAGAATAAAATTAGAGTATAGAGTGGAAAACTACAACTCGGCAATCTTTATCCGGACTTGTTCTGCCGTATCTCGATCTCGTACCGTCACCGTATCATCTTCTAGCGTATCAAAATCTACCACGATACATTTCGGCGTTCCAATCTCATCTTGCTTACGATATCTCTTGCCAATATTACCAGAATCATCCCAAGTCACATTATTATATTTTGCACGTAATTGCTGATAAACTTTCTGTGCCTTTTCGACCAACTCTGGCTTATTTTTCAAAAGTGGAGAAACACAAAAACGAAACGGTGCCAAATTCTCTGGTAGGCACAAAACCGTTCGCTTGTTGCCATCAATTTCATCTTCTTTGTATGCTGCCGAAAGTACGGCGAGCAATAATCGCTCGACACCAATCGAAGGCTCGATCACGTGTGGAACAAAAGTCTCTCCCGTGTTCTTGTCTCTATATTCCATGTTTTTTCCAGACGCTCTGGCGATATTTTGCAAGTCGAAATCAGTTCGATAGGCAATACCCATCAGCTCTTCTCTACCATTTGGATAATCAAATTCGAGATCGACTGTACGCTTGGAGTAATGTGCACGATCATCTGCTGGAACTTCTAAATCATGGATCTTCGCTTTCGGCAAACCGATCACTTCTTCTAGGAAACGATGGTTCTCTGCCAGCAACTCATCGAAAGCTTCTTCCCAAGCATCTGGATGGACAAAATACTCAATCTCCATTTGCGAACATTCGCGATCACGCAAGATAAAATCACGTGGCGAAATCTCGTTGCGGAAAGCTTTTCCCTGCTGTGCGATACCAAATGGTACAGACGGATATAATGTATCGACGACATTTTTGTAATTCGTGAAAATTCCCTGTGCTGTTTCCGGACGTAAATATGCGAGCGAGGTTTCATCCGAAACTGCACCTACGTGTGTAGAAAACATCATGTTAAATTGTCTGACTTCTCCCCATTCACATTTGCCACAAGTCGGACACTTCACTCCATCATCCAGCAACTCGGATTTCGTCACATTGGCAGAAAAATCTCCGAGTTTGTCTGCACGAAATCTACCATGACAAGCTCCACACTCGACCAGCGGATCGGAAAAAGTCGCCGTGTGGCCAGAAGCTTCCCACGTGGCAGGATTCATGATAATAGCAGCATCGACACCATACATATCCTCACGATCATCTACCCAGAATTTCCACCAAGTGTCCATGATTTTTTTCTTCAGTACTACGCCAAGAGGCCCAAAATCCCAGGTTCCAGCCATGCCACCATAGACATCCGATCCTGGAAAAATGAATCCTCGACGCTTGCACAAGCTAACAATATCTTCGATATTACTCATACTCTTCATTATATCACATTACAAAATTCAAATCTGGCTAATCGATTTCGCAATATATAATATATCCTCTGCCATATTCTTCGCTTCCGCGATTCGTAAAACCAAAGACAAATCTCCCAACACCATCAGCCGCAGCAACTTGATTTCCGCTTCCTTGTAGTTTCCTTTTGAATTTACGTAAAAAGCGTTGTCAGTCGAGCTCCATGCGTAGTGTTTCTTTTCCTCGAGTTTTTTCCCCTCATTATCCGAATATATATTAATTTGTTCACCAATCGTCTTTGCCAAATGGAACAAAAACCATGCCTGAATCAATTGCAAATTTCCTCCCTTATCTATCGCTTCCAAACTCTTTTTCGTAATCGAGAAAAATTCCTCCGACTCGACCATTTCAGCTGCTTTCGATACTCGTTTTAGAATATCCGATGCCAATTCAATGCGTTCCAAATCGCCTAAAATATTCTGGTAAAATTTCAACATTTTGGCCGAAGTCAGTGTCATAAAATCCGTTTTCCCCTGGTGTAAAACCAGCTCTGACAAACAGAACATTTCCACTCCTCCGGCGAGTTTTGATTTTTCTTTTCGCACTCCTTTTGCTAGGACAGTCTTTTTTCCACTCGGCGAAATAATATTCAAAATGCGATCTGCTTCGCCGTAATTTGTACGACGTAAAACCAGTGCTTCTGTACATAGTTCATTCATTTTTTTCATTTCGATTTCCTTTTTGGTTTTGGCTACAATATTTTCGCACGTATTGCTGGATGTCTTGTGGAAGCATTTCAGTTTTGTCCAAAATGCCGACGATGCCATAATTTTTTAGTTCACCTTTTATATTAAGAGAAGTCACTACGACGATTGGAATATTTTTCGTATCATCATACGACATTAGCTCATTCAGAAAAGTAAAACCGTTCGGCCCATCCAGCAAAATATCCAAAAATATGAGTTCCACATCGTCCGCATTCTCGCCGATTTCCGAGATAGCAGTAATCGCATTGGAAAATTCTTTGATCTTTCCACGGTATGGGACAGCTCGTATTGCTTTTGCAATACATTCTAGCATCATATTGTCATCATCAATTAAACAAATCATTCAAATAGACTCAGTTGTTTCGATGGGTTTAGTTCTACAAAAAAACTCGTGCCATCACGATGACGAATCGCTCCAACATCGGCTTTCATATACTGAGAAAATTTCGAAGCAATATACAGCCCAAGTCCAGAAGACCCCGGACGCATCGCAATACTAGTCGGCTTCTTGATCCAGCCTTTTTTCAGACTATGCCAAACATCCAGTGGCAAAGCAGGACCAAAGTCACGCACATCGAGCCGAACTTTTCCATTCTTGTCCGATAGTTTTAGCTCGCTCCTCGTTTCTTCGTCCGAATAATGCATAGCATTCAGACAAAAATTATAAATAACGCTGTATAATAATTCCCTATTCGCATAAACCAAACGTGCTCGATTGTGGTATTCAATTTCCAAATTGCGATGATTAAAACGAAAAAGATGTCGCAGTTCATCCACCACATCATCGCAAACCGCTCGCACTGCGACTGGCTCCATCTCAAACATCCCCTCGTCCAGCCGAGAAATTTTCGATAAATCCTGGACTTGTCGAATTGCACGATCCGACACATCTACCATCTGGGATTGGATGAATTTGATATCATTCTTTTCTTCTGCGAAATCGAGCGATAGAGCGAGTTGGCGTAATAAAGCAAGCGGAGCTTTTAGCTCGTGTGCAGCCACCAAAATACCATTTACCTCACTCTCCATACCCCCAATTTTATCACAATTATTGATTGAAGCGAACAGAATCTAGGACTTTTTGATAATCTTCCTCAAAAAGCATTGCATCGGTCTGGATGATGGCAGTTTTGTCGCGAATCTTGAATACGGCTGCTATACCGACAATCTTGCTGCTCGGCAGCTCGCCTGTATAAAGATTGGCATTCTCTCCATTGATCGGACGAACCGAAACAGCCAGCTTCCCACTCTTTAGAGCATTTTCATAAGTCGTAATGAAGGAATCATACGGCTGGGTCTTAATAATTACACGAAGAGCAT
>JAZSPO010000074.1:0-3226 GCA_045537505.1 Candidatus Nanosyncoccus sp. | reverse complement strand
TTATACCATATTTTGGGGAAAAATCAGTATTCGCCAGACCATGAACTGTGGAAAATCGAGTTCATTATATCCGATTGATTTTTTCGAGAAATCTCGAACGCATAATACTGAAATTGAGCTCGGAAATCGACATAGTATGATTTTTTAGGCCCTTTAAAAAATCAGGGAAATATTTCTCATCTATGAAATCTATCGCATTATGACAAAAGAAATTATAAATTGTGCTATAGTTTATTGTTCGATAAGGCTTTTTCAAATGATATTTCGAAGTATCAATTTGATTATAGTCCGGCGTGAAAATATAATAGTGACTATCTTTCTGGTATGACTCATTTTCCGGATCGGCAATTTGCTCCTCGGTATATTCCTGATACTTATTGAGCTGGGAATAATTATCATCTTTTAGCCCATTTAGCCCAGATTTGATTTTGTTTTCTATAACGAGAATATGTTTTTCATCCTCGACCCAGAGATCGATATTGTCATTACTTTCTCTTACTATTTCGAATCGCGGAGCGAAGTCAGCGACTCCGAGCACTTCTTTCGCAAATTTCTGGAAAATTGCTCTATTATATTGGAAATAATAAGCTAGCAAATTCGAGAAAACGAGCTCGTCGTCTTCCTTACGAATAATCTCGAGAGAAGTCGGAGCCACTCTTCGCGTTGAATCGTCAGAAATAATTTTCTCCGTGGTATTTTCGGACTCCCAATACTCGTCATTGTCCAATAATTCTTGTAGCTCTAGATATGCTTTTGGATCTTCTGCTTGGAAAAAATATTTCCTGCCGCCTTGTGGATTAACTGCTTTGATGGTTGAGTGTAATCTGATGAGACGTACAGATGGATCGTCTGGCTGGAAATCTTCGTTGATCGTCACCATGATTCTGGTGCCTTTTTTCGGCAGACGAATTTTGTTTGACTTGTAGGTATAATACACGCCTGGATTGACTTCGCCATGATAGATATTATCCTCAAATATTTTCCTGAGCGAGGCACCGGCATACTTAATCTCGTCTGGCGACGTATCGACCGTGACCAAATCTTCTGCTTTTGCCAGAATCTCGACGGTAGTCTTCCCTTCTACATGCTCTGCGAAAAGAATACTTTTTACCGAGTATTTTTTAGCATCCACCGTCCCACCTGGAGTAACATACAAATAATTTTCTCCATCATCATCTCGAAAAAGATTGATGAACTCGTGCCCAATATTTTTGCGTTCGCTGAGATAAGAACCAGCGAAAAGAGTATTAATCAAAATCTGACCATTTTCCATGGCCTTATTATATCATTTTTTCTTTTTCTTCATTTTATGAAAAATCTTTTTTATGCTAAATTTTTCCGAGTGGGCTCTGAAACCAAATTTATGGGTGAGTGGATCTTTGAAAATAAAGTTCTTCATCGGCATCATCGTCAAAATCATATAGCCAGCGAAAATCACAAACAACCCCACACATGATAGGTAATCAACTGCATAATTAACTGGGCCGATTCTTAGCAGCCAATAAAACGTCAGCTGGCTTGCGATAATCACGAGATAAAAACTAACAATGTCGAAAACGGTATAATCTTTTCTCGCCGCGAATTTATGTCCGTAAAACAATAGCGGCATCAAAACAATAATCACAACTAAACTAATCATTTTGGCGAGAAAGTAATTCTGATTTCCACCATAAATAAAACCGTCGATCAGCCCCCATAGTAGAGTAGGAGTCAGAGCGATTTTGATATGCTCCCATGTACTTTCGTTCACAGCGGCAAAAAGACCGATAAATTTATTATGGTTGGAAAGATCATAAAGAAAGTGTGCCAAAGTTCCGACAATGGAAATAACGATTATGCTAATAATCAGAAATAACATAGTATAATTATACCATGAACGTTTTAGAATATGCCAAAGGCGTAGAAAAGATGGTCGATCCGATGGCCGTCGGAAAGACCCACTATCTACAAACGAAACTCTCCAAACTACCGAGATTTCTGCAAAGAAAAATTGTAAAATCTGCGACCAAAAAAGCAGACAAGATGCCATTCGTGGTAGAGCCATACTGCACTTTTTTGTTTTATGAAATTCCTGATCCGACTCGAGTCGAAAAATTTATGCCAGACAATTTTACCCCAGCGAAATCAGCAATCTTTGAGGATGATACCGAGAAATATTATGGCATCGTCAGTATGTTTCGCATTCATACGAGCGTGTTTTGGGGAGCGAGGGCAGAATATTATTTGGTAGCGAAAAATCGAGAAACTGATCTCCTTTCTTGGGTAATGATGGATTACATTAGCGATACAATTTCTTATGACGAAAAACATGGACTGAAATCGCCAGACGTCAAAGCAGCTATCATGACGACTACATGCGAAGGGGATTTTGTATGCGATATGAAAACTCTCGATGGGAAAAAGAAAGTTTCCTGCCTCGCCAGTCTCACGAATAGCAAAATGAAACTTCTAGACCAAAGATTATGGATCGAAGGAAACACGTCTATTGCTTATGGCCGCCTCGCCGGAGAGGAAGATGGCGATTTGTTTTCACTAACTTTCTTCCCAGAAGAAATGAAACAAGCCTTAGAAATCCCACTCAAAGACGTGCGAGAGTATTCTGCTGCGACAGCCACCACTGGAAGTTTCGGTGCCAAGCTAGAACGTGTCGTCAGTTTCCCATTCGCACAGCACATGCTTTCTGATAGTCCTGGCACACACACGCATTATGGCAACGAAAAAGCGTTACGCGATGCAGTGGAGTCGGTCAAATTCAAAAATATCAACAATTTCTCCGCTTAATTCCCACTTGAATCTCTACTCTTTTTCGCGTTTTTCTTGTTTTTCTTATCTCTTTTTTGTCTCTACTCATCTTTCGCATTTTTGGCGTTTTCGAATTTCTTCGCCATCGTCGGATTCCCTTTCGTCAGACGCTTGATGGTAAGGTTGTCCAATTTCTTTTCAGCAGAATCGAGATGCTTATCCGAAAGCATCAGTGCATCGCGAGTTTTTTCCAGATCCTTGATGGCTTTTTCGATTTGCTCAATCGCTTCGAGATGTTTCTTCCCTGCATTCTTCATAGTCGAAAGCCACGAGCTCTTCCATTCGTTCATATCATTCTCAAAATTCGTCACATCAATATCCTGATTACGCATCGCCATCAACTCATTTTTATACGACATTGAGTTCAGTGCCGCATTTCGCAAAATCGTGATAATCGGAATGAAAAATTGCGGACGCACCACAT
>JAZSPO010000032.1:0-2206 GCA_045537505.1 Candidatus Nanosyncoccus sp. | reverse complement strand
TGTCGTCAAAGGAGATATTTCGCTAGTTGGTCCGAGAGCGTTGGTACCTGGTGAATTGAGGGATTATGGAGATCGTTCGCTGCTGCTTTCGGTCAAATCTGGTTTGACCGGTCTTGCACAAGTTTCTGGACGCCGTGATATATCATTTGAAGAGAGAAGAGCCCTGGATATTTATTATATACAGAATTGGTCGCTTTGGTTAGATATTAGTATTTTATTTAGAACGATTGGAGCAGTTTTTTCTGGCAAAGGTGCGAAATAGATGAAACGGGTAGCCTTAGTTTGTGACTGGTTGACAACTATCGGTGGAGCCGAATCGGTATTGCTCACTCTCCATAAAATGTATCCGGAAGCACCAATTTATACCTCCAAATACAATAAAAAGGGAATTGATTGGTTCAAAGATGCGGATGTGCGGACTGGCTGGCTACAGATGTTTCCGACTTGCCTGAGGCGTTTTATTAGTCCGCTAAGACAGCATTATTTTTCCCATCTCGATTTATCAGATTATGATTTGGTCATTTCTGTGACTGGTGCCGAGGCGAAGGCAGTGAAGACGAAGAGGGTAGAGAAGAATCGGACAAATAATAAAACCGAACAAACCGAACATCATTGCGTTCATCTTTGTTATTGCCACGTTCCGACTCAATATTATTGGGCAATGTATGATGATTATATAAAGAATCCTGGTTTTGGTATCTTGAATCCATTTGCAAGAGTCGGCCTGAAATTATTTGTGAAACCATTAAGGAAGAGAGATTTTGCCGCTGCACAACAGCCAGATCAGTTCATTACGATCTCTAATTACGCAAGAGAACAAATAGAGAAATATTACAAAAGGGAAGCAGTAGTTATTTCTCCACCTGTGGATGTGGAAAAGTTTTCCACCCAAGCACGAAAGTTATCCACAAGCAGGGAAATAAAATCCGGAAAAAGTCAAGTCGATAAAACAAAATATTACATCACAACATCGCGACAAGTCAACTGGAAAAGATTGGATATTTGTGTTAAAGCTTGTATTGAGACTGGAGACCAGCTCACGCTAATTGGTGATGGTCCTGAGCACAATAATTTAACAAAACTTGCTGATGGATATTCAAACATCAAGTTTCTTCCGACAATGTCCCATATCGAGCTGAAAAGATATTTAGCCGAAGCGGATGGTTTCCTTTTTCCGAGTCTCGAGCCATTTGGTTTGGCACCGATCGAAGCAATGGCTTGCGGAACTCCAGTTATTGCATATGGCAAAGGCGGTGCTCTGGATTATATCGAGCCTGGTGTGAATGGCGAGTTTTTCCCTTCGCAGACTTCTAAATCCCTCGTGGCTGCTATGAATAGTTTCCAGCCAAGAAAATATGATCCAAATGTTGTAAAAAATACAACATTAAAATATGACAAAAAAGAGTTCATCAAGAAAATTAAGGAGTTGGTCGATGAAAAAATCAGCTAAAAAACGACCAAGTTTCCTACAAAAAGCATCATATTTGCTTTTGTTGGCTTTGCCATTAATTCTCTTTTTCTCATATCATCCAGTTATTTCGCTTGGTACCAATGAGACAATGAATTTGGAGTTGTCTCTGCCAGAGATTTGGCTGCTGCTTTTCTTTTTGGTAACGTTGCCGAGAATAAAAAACATTTGCCAGTATTATGGAATCAAAAAATTATTCTTTGCGACTATTATTTCCTTATATTTTTCGATTTCCTTTTTCTGGTCAGGCAACCAGATCCGTACTATCCTGACTGCTGGAATCCTCTGGCTGGTCTGTTGGGCGGTGTTAAATATTATTTATATTCTGAAGCAAAATGACAGCAAAAATTTTCTCAAAATTAGCTTGACCAATTCTATCATTATTTCTGCTATTGTCGTTTCGATATTTTGTTGGCTGCAATGTATATTAGATGTGCTTGGAGCATCTTCTGACTATACTCTTCTCTGTCGAGGCTGTGTCTCCTCTGCATTCGGTTTTCCCCATCCGAATGGTTTTGCGATAGAGCCACAATTTATGGGTAATCTGTTGATTGTGCCAGTTCTTCTCTGTTATTATCTGTTATTCTCTCCTTTTTATCGGAGGCAGGCTCGAAGAGGGACGGTCGCTTTAGTCGTAGTCACATTATTTCTGAGTACGACACTCTTCCTCACATTCTCTCGAGGAGCGATTTATGCTGTGGTCGTAGGTTTTCTAGTAGAGCAAATAGTAATGAAAAA
>JAZSPO010000088.1:0-6933 GCA_045537505.1 Candidatus Nanosyncoccus sp. | reverse complement strand
CGATCCCAGTCGGTACTACCATTTTTTGTTGCAGGTTTTTTCAGAAATGCTACAATACTCTTATGTCTAATTCTAGCACGCGTCTTTCTACCCAGAGTAAATTATTAATTTCCGATCAAGTTTTTCGTAAAATCTGCGATATCTTTTTTGAGCTCTTCCTCTCGACGTACATGTATAAGGTTTCGGAGGAAAACGGTGTTTTTTATTTGGCCATGTATAACATTATCGGCTGGATTACTGTGTGTGTTTTAGTTTTTCCAGTTTCTCGTCTTATCAACCGATACAACAAAGTTTGGATTTATCGTCTAGGCGTGGTTATTAAGCTCAGCATTATTTTGCTAGTTGCTTTACTTGGCCCTAATATTTCTTCATTTTACTGGCTGGTTGGTATTCTGTATGGAATCATGATTGCTTTTAATGGATACATAGTTAATTTTTTTGAGTCAGAAAATATTCCCAAGAATGAGCTTATTCGTTATGTTGGCATCGGTAATGCTTTCTCCAGTTTGGCAAATACGGTTATTCCGATTATTCTCGGAAGTAGCATTTTTATTGGTTCTTTTGAAGCTACGGCTTTTGTGCTAACGGTCATTGTGGCTATCGAATTAGTCATTTGTTTTGGCATCAAAGGTCATCAGCCAGAAAAGCGACACAAGCTAAATTATCATCAGTTTCTAAAAATTGCTTTTCGTGATAAAAATTATCTTTCCGTATGTTTTCAGCAGCTTTTTTCTGGGATCAACCGTAATGGTGTGATGGGTCTTCTTGTTTCCGTTCTTATCTACCTGTCGGTCGGCAATGAGTTTTCTCTCGGCGGTTGGACCTCTTTCTTTGGTCTAGCCGGTATCATTGCTATGCTTCTTTTCGCTCATTTTTACAATAATTGTTATCGTAGAGTTGCTCAACTGACTTTGGGATTTCTCATCGTTCTGGGCTGTGTCCCACTATTAATAGAAGTAAATTTTCTCAATATCGTCATTTTCAACATAGTTTTTTATACTCTTGTTCGTACCATGGAAAAGATTGTTCATCTAGATCTTATTAATTACTCGAAGTCAGAAAAATATCACAAAAAGTATCTCTATGAATTCTATTCTGTGCGGGAGGTATTTCTTACTATAGGACGTG
Source organism: Candidatus Nanosyncoccus sp. (assembly GCA_045537505.1). GTDB lineage: Bacteria > Patescibacteriota > Saccharimonadia > Saccharimonadales > Saccharimonadaceae > Nanosyncoccus. Next base: position 5,805 of record JAZSPO010000088.1, on the reverse strand, counting down.
TTATTGGTTATGGTTCTTTGACACTTGTCGCTATATTGAATTCTGGCGTAAATGGTCTCAAAAATGTCTTTATGGTAATCATGATTTCCATCGTTCTCATGGGCATTGTCTCCGGCTTTTTCAAACCTGATAAACGCCGAAGATAAAAATACTTTTGCAAAAACTCGAAGTGGGGTTAAAAAACAAATAACATGAAAAGGTCTCGGCAAAAACCGAGACCGAAAGAATGCTTTATTTGTCGTAGTGTTTGTAGTTGGGGGTTATTTTTAGAACCATGTTGGTGAATCTTTTTTTGAAACCTAGCCTTTCATACAATTTCTTGGCTATGTTTTCTCCGAAAACATCGAGCGATAAATCCTTGTCCTCTTTGGCGGCCATTTTGATGATTTGTTCCAGGGCGAGCGTCCCAATTCCGTTGTTTCGATATTCTTCTTCGATATAAAACCTATAAACATACAATACATGTTCGTAAGTTTTTATTCCGACGAAGCCAACAATGGTGTTCCTATGAATAATCTGGAAATATTTTTCATTTTCTGCGAACTGTATTTCTCTAGGATCCATAATGTCTAATTGGTAAATTGGATCGACAGTATTATGATGTTGCCATTCTTTTATGATCCAGTCCCTGAAGAAATCATTTTCCTTACTTCTTAGGTAGACTCTCATATCACACCTCCTCCTTAGTGGATGACTCTACGAACTCTTAATGAACTAACCCCACCATTTGCATTCTTAGCTGTATTTTATCACATTTTTATCTTCTCCTGGCGGAGGGGACAGGATCGCATGATCGAAGCTTCGCTTCGATAACGAACCTTTGCAGGTTCAAATCCTGCTTCTTCAAAGAAGAAGCCAAAAAATAGCCCTTCAGGCTATTTTTTATCTTCTCCTGGCGGAGGGGACAGGATTCGAACCTGCGAGGCTATTAACCTGCTGGTTTTCAAGACCAGTGCCATCAACCACTCGGCCACCCCTCCAGCAACTTGGTAGAGCCGGCTGGAATCGAACCAGCATTGTATCCTTAGAGGGGATATGTCCTATCCGTTGAACGACGGCTCCACTCCGTATATTATAACATAAATATGCTTTTATAGTTAATACTCTTTTCGGCAAGAGTAACCTTATGACACGATGCTTAAGCTTGGAAAATCGTGCTTTTTGTGCTATTTTATATGTATGTGGGCGTTGAGGAGCGCGCACTTTTTGTTGTGTTTCTAATACAAGGATCATTAAAATTCGAATAGGAGGTGGAACTATGACAGTATATCTCATTATAATCGCAATAGCGATTATCGCGTTTATCATGATGAGCCGTAATCTTATAGACCTGAAGCACCACAACGAAGGAACCGAGGAGATGCAGGACCTGGCGAAAATCATTCGCGACGGTGCGAAGACGTTTTTGTCCAGAGAATACAGAGTGATCATTCCGACAGTCATTATAGTTGCAGTGATTTACTCCCTCTTCATGGAAGTCTTAGCTGGACTGACATTCATTCTGGGTGCGACGATGAGCTCGTGTGCCTGCATTTTGGGTATGAAAGGCGGAACGTATGGCAATGTCCGTACAACCAATGCAGCCAGAGTGACTGGTCATATGAGTAGGACCGTCCGAATTGCTCTCATGAGTGGAAGTATATCTGGCTTCGCTGTGCCTGCTTTTGGCATCTTTGGAGCATGCTTGGTCTGTATCATATCTGGTGGCGTCAGTTTGAATTCTGATGGGCATAGTATAATCCAGCTCTTGTTTGCTGGATCGAGTATAAGCGAAGGCTGTAATGCTTTGACTATGCGTTTGACGACTTATTCATTAGGATGTTCGCTGGTGGCTATGTTTAACAGAGTTGCTGGCGGCAATTATACGAAAGCGGCAGATATTTCTGCTGACATCGTAGGCAAAAACGTGATGAATCTGCCGGAGGATGATTCGAGAATGCCAAATACAATTGCGGATTTCATCGGCGATTGCGTCAACGACATTGCGGGAAATGTTTCCGATTTGCTGGAATCTTTCGTCGCTACGCCAGTTGCGACGATCTTGATTTCGACACAGGTTTTCGTAAGTGATTTCGAGTTGCTGAGTGCAGCGTGTATGTATCCTTTCATCTTGGCAGGTGGAGGTTTGCTCGCCAGCCTTGTCGGCGTTGATTTCATTATTCTGAAGAATCGGAAACATATTAGAATGGTGGACGGCGTAGAGGTTGAAGAATCAAGAGAGAATGTTGATCCGGAAGAAGAGCTGAATAACGCAACTTTTCTTTCTGCTATAGCAGTGGCTGCAATTGGTCTCATGGCCGCAAAAATTGTTTTTAGCAAGATTGAATTGCCAAGTTATTTCATCGTGGGTTGGGTTTCTCCCTGGATAGCAGTCGTGCTCGGTGTGGTTAGCTCTGTCGCAGTTGGCAAGCTGACAGAAGTCTATACTAGCCTGAAATCATATTCCGTGAAGAGACTCTCTTATATTTCGACAGAAGGAGAGGCTTTTAATGTCACTCTGGGAGATGCTATCGGTTCGAAATCTGTTTTGGCTCCATGCGTCGTCATCGTTGTCTCCATGATTATCTCTGGAGCGATTTGTGGCCCTTATGGGATCGCTATAGCAGCACTCGGAATGTTAAGCTTTGTCGGAACGACAGTTTCGATAGACGCTTTTGGTCCAGTGGCAGATAATGCTGGTGGAATCGCTGAATCTTGTCATCTCGATCCGGAAGTCAGAAAAATCACGGATAGGCTCGATGCGGTCGGAAACACTACCGCGGCAATCGGAAAGGGAAATGCGATTGGAGCGGCAGCTTTCGCGACAGTGGCTCTTATTATGTCATTTATTGGTTCATTCCCATCGCCAGATTTTACGAATACAATGACGTGGGTGATGGTAATAGGTGGCATGATCATCGGCGGAGCTCTGATAGAATTTTTCATTTCTATCCTGACGGAGAACACCATTACGGCTGCGAAGGATTTGGCAGATGCTGGTGCCAAACAGCTGAACGAGAACCCTGATATCTTAGCAGGGAAGGCGAGGCCTGACTATGAGGCCATTATTAGTAAGGCATCGGATGACGCCTTGAGACACATGCTTGTGCCGGCGATTCTCGCATTGGTCGTTCCTGTTGTTTGTGGTTTCCTGCTCGGACCTGTTTTCATTCTCGGTCTTCTAATTGGCTCAACAATTGTGGCCATCACGAGAGCATTGTTCATGGGTAATAGTGGCGGTGCTTTCGATAATGCGAAGAAGGCTTTCGAATGCGATATGGTCTACAAGGTAGATGAAGAAGGCGAACCTATTAGAGGTGAAGATGGTAAATATATTATCATTGGAAAAGGCTCTCCTGCACACAAGGCTGCTGTAACAGGAGATACTGTCGGCGACACGAGAAAAGACGTCGTTGGTGTGGCACTGGACATTTTCATCAAGATGATGTCCACAGTGTCAAACACATTGGCACCGTTGTTCTATGCACATAAGATTTTCTAAATAAATACTCCTCGAAAAGCCCTAGGTGAAAACCTAGGGCTGCTTTTTGTCTAGAAATGGTGATCTCGAGGAGAGTCGAACTCCTATTGACGGGATGAAAACCCGTTGTACTAACCGTTATACTACGAGACCAAACGATTATACTCCGCATATTATAGCAAAGATTATGCGAAAACGCAAATCACTAACTAGATATATTAGGCGTCTAGAAACGGATTATTCGGTACTCCACTGACATTCGTAGGTATAGTCGACGGTGTAATCAGTCTTTTCGTAAGGTGGGTTCGGTGTGATCTGGATATAGGTATGGTTCGTATTGCAGAAATATTGCCCCTCGAAATAATTTCGATAATCAGCATGACGGCCATTGTCAAAAAGGAGCAACTCACGCAGATAGACTTTTGGAAAACCGTAATCGTGATAAGTTAGAAATGCTGTATTGTAATCCTCGTCAGTTAAATTAGAAACAAAGGCGTCGTAATAATAATTTTCATAATAATCTGTCGCCAGCTCTTGGATTTTTTGCTCGGCGATTTTTTTCGGATCGAAAATGATGTGTGCTATAAGGTTGAAGAAAACCAGAAATATACATAAAAATATTACGCCAGTCGCAAATTTGCGTGCGATTGGCTCAATCGGAAAATTAAGCGGCTCTGCCTTATATGGGTAAGAATAATACCTCCGCATACTTATCTATTTTAGCATAAAAATCTTTCCTTTCGCAAATTTAGACATTAGCTCTATGATGTGTAGGTTTTTTCAAATCCCTTATGATATAATTATAGTATGAGCAAATTGTTTAAAAGAACCAAAATTTTAGCCACTATTGGGCCAGCAACTTTTACAGAAGAAAAAATTGAAGAATTAATTATGGCAGGCGTGAACGGCTGTCGTCTAAATTTTTCGCATGGGAACTATCAGGAACGTGACCAGCAGATAGAATGGATTAGAAATGCGGCACAGAAAAAAGGTCGTTCAGTCGCTATTTTGCAGGATTTGCAGGGTCCGAAAATTCGGCTCGGCGATCTGAAAGACAACCATCTAGACCTCAAAGCAGGAGACGAGCTAATTTTGGATCACGCTTGCGAGGAGCATGACGGCGGAAAAACAGTTCCAGTACAATACAATTTGGCCGAAAAAGTCAAAGTCGGCGAGCCTCTTTCGATGTTCGATGGCAAGATTAAGTCTACTGTGATCGAGATTACTAGCAAGACAGCCATAAAAGTCAAAATCGAAAATGACGGTTTCATCATGAGCCACAAAGGTCTGAATTTGCCAGATACAGATTTCGGTGGCGACATTATTACCGAAAAAGACATGGCAGATATCGAGTTTGGTGCGTCGCGAGATTTCGATTATGTGGCATTATCTTTCGTCCAGAGTGCAGATGATATCGAGAAATTACGCCAGATTTTGCTCAGCCATGGTTCTACAGCACAGATTATAGCGAAGATTGAAACGAAAAAAGCGATCGAGTCCGACAAGACGATGGAAGAAATCGTCAAAGCTACTGACGGAATCATGGTGGCACGTGGAGATATGGCTGTGGAGGCGGGTGCAGAGGTCGTGCCGATTGTACAGAGAAAATTGATTGCGATGTGTCGCGAGCACTCGAAATTATGTATTGTTGCTACGCAAATGATGGGATCGATGGTGGATAATCCGGAGCCGACACGTGCCGAGGTTTCCGATGTCGCGAACGCCGTCATACAAGGTGCAGATGCAGTAATGTTGTCTGATGAGACTGCGAATGGTAAATATCCTGTCGAGGCAGTGAAAGCGATGAAGAAAGTCATTCTCTATACCCAGAACCATTCTCATGTTTCTCCGATTAATCATGATGTAATGGGTGATTTCAAGAATTATGACGCGATTGCTGAAGGTGTCGTACGTCTCGCAGAAAAAATTGATGCAGACGTGATAGTTTGCCAGACAGCGACTGGAGCGACGTCCGCCGCCATCGCCGCTCAGCGTCCGAAATTACCGATTGTGACTGTTACGAGTAGTAGTAGGGTAGCGGGTCAGCTTGCTTTGGCCTATGCGAACTCCGCTTTTGTCAGAAAATATTCAGAAACATATGGGCTTGATTTGGCACAGGAGCTGAAGGCGAACGGATATCTACAAGTGCGCGAAAAGCGAGACGATATTTTGGCTGTGATTATTTCTGGACATAAAGACACCCTTGGCGGAACAGATACGATAAAAATTGTTCGTATCTAATAGTATCGAAGAATTGTTCTATAGTTTTGCTGGAATTTTGGATTTAAGTCGGAGGCCAAGCGGTCTTAGGAAGACAACTCTGCCTTTCAACTCCTTGGCTCACA
>JAZSPO010000012.1:0-1640 GCA_045537505.1 Candidatus Nanosyncoccus sp. | reverse complement strand
GTTGTAGTTATCATCTGGATCGAAATCACGCGGTCCACAATCTACGACATCGTACTTCTGACTCCGTAAATAATCAACTAGGTGATTTTTCGTTTTGAGCCCTCGATGGTCTGCTGCAACGAATACTTGCATTTCTCAGTTTTCCTCTGTTTCTGGTTTCGATTCTGCTGTTGCAGGCTCTTCTGTTGTAGGTTCTTCTGTTGCAGGTTCTTCTGTTTTTTCTTCGGTCGTTTCTTCCGTCACTTCTGCTACTACTTCATCAGTCGCTTTATTCGCCACGGATTCGGCCTTTTCTGTCTGTTTGCCAAAATCAGCGGTCAATTCTACTAATCTGTTGCTATAGCCCCATTCGTTATCATACCAGGCAACAACTTTGACCAAATTTCCGCCAACTACATCTGTTAGAGGTAAATCGACAATAGCCGAGTGGGAATTTCCACGGAAATCAATCGAAACCAGTTCTTCCTCTGTCACACCGAGAATTCCTTCGTAATATGGATCCTTGGAAGCTTGGCGGAAAATATCATTCAATTCTTCTACGGTAACATCACGTTTCAGTACAGCAGTAATATCGCTTAATGATACAACAGGGGTCGGAACGCGTACTGATAGACCATTGAACTTCCCCTTCAGGGATGGAATCGTCAGCGCAGCAGCTTTCGAGGCACCGGTAGTCGTCGGCACAATATTTTCTGCAGCAGAACGAGCTTCACGTAAATCTTTTGCTGGAGCATCTTGTAGTCTCTGCGATGCAGTATAGGAGTGTACTGTCGTCATCATCGCCTTTTCAATACCGAAATTATCTTCCAATACCTTCATTACAGGAGCAATACAGTTTGTAGTACAGGAAGCATTCGAAAGAATCTCGTCTTCTGCAGAGATAGTATCCTCATTCACGCCGAGTACGACAGTTTTGACACCTTCTCCTTTGGCTGGAGCAGAAAGAACTACCTTCTTCGCACCGGCATTGATATGTGCACGTGCTTTTTCTGGCTCTGTAAATAAGCCTGTAGACTCGATCACGACATCAATATCCATATCTTTCCAAGGAAGAGCAGCTGGGTCTTTTTCTGCCAAAACACGAATTTTCTTCCCTTTTACGATGATATTTTCGTCATCATAGCTTACCTCGTGTGCATAAGTACCATAAGAAGAGTCGTGTTTCAAAAGATGAGCGAGGGTTTTCGTATCTGTTAAATCATTTACAGCGACTACTTCCATATCTGGCCTTTCGAAAGCAATCTTAAAAGCGTTGCGACCGATTCTTCCGAGACCATTAATTGCTACTCTAATCATTTTACCTCCTAAAATATCCTTATTTTCTATTATAGCATAAGAATAATAAAACACTACATATTGACTTTTAAAAAGGACATGCTATAATAGAAGAATGGGTTAATCGTGACCCACATTTTGTTTCCCGATCCGATTTGGGGGATCGGAGGAAGGAGCTCCTTAATGAATGATTTTGATCGTGTGTTACTAAAAACAACAGAGATAACTGGCGTAGAGGAAGTCGATCAGTGTCCGGGGCTTAGATACCTGGCTGGCTCTGCAATCGCCACCCTTCTGGTTGGCAAAATACCGTCGAAAACAGATCGCGAGGCATTCCTCGAGGTGAGCAGAAACACCAAGTCGGA
>JAZSPO010000102.1:0-2334 GCA_045537505.1 Candidatus Nanosyncoccus sp. | reverse complement strand
GCACGGTAACATGCCCCAATTATTTCGAACGCACCAGTCGCACACATCAACAGAAACTGGCCGCGATTGCATGCTATCACAGCCGCATGCAATCTGAGGACAATATGGGAGATCGAGTCTCAGCTCTGAATTATTTTTACGGGTTTCTCGCTGATTATTCCACAAAGTACGCAGAAGCTCTCAGAATAGAGCACGTTGAGGATTTTTTAAGTCGCGAGGATAGACGCGACTGGGGACGATACAATTGATGCCTTGTCATGAATAAACTAATCAAATTACTCAGCGCCTTCATTCCTAACAAACGATGGAGACATTATCTTCGCCAGTATTTTTCAGACGGAGGCCCCGGAGCAACATCCAAATCTTCCAAAACCAGGCTATACTATTGCACAGAGAAGAATTTTGGTGATATGCTCAACCTGGATGTTATGGGGTATCTTGGATGCCCATGTATCTTTTCACACGCCAGGTTCGCTGAGTTATGCGGCATAGGTTCCATGATGGAGGGATTATTACTCTCTTCCAAGCAAGGATATGCCAGGCACCCCATTCATGTCTATGGAACGGGATTTATCAAGGACAGTGAACAAGAGAATGAACAGTTCTTTCGTCCAGTTGTCATCCACGCGCTGAGAGGTAAAAAATCCCTCGAACGATGTGAAAAAATACTGGGAAGAAAGCTTCCTGATGTGGTATTAGGCGATCCTGGGCTCCTCGTTCGTAAACTATTTCCGGGGCTTCATGTTGAGAAAAAATATGATGTTGGTATCATCTGCCATATTGCTGATAATTCCAGGGATCTGGAGAAGCACCTTTCTTTTTCCCCTGCGTTGAAAACCAAGATGCTGGATATCACTCAGCCACCGGATGTTTTTGTACACCAGCTGGCAGAGTGCCGATTTATCCTGTCCTCCGCCATGCATGGTCTTATCTGTGCCGATGCACTTGAAATACCGAATGCTCATATCGTAATTGGAGAAGGCGTCATTGGCGGCGAATATAAGTTCCGGGATTATTATTCAGTATTCCCAAATGTGAATTATTCGCCTGTTTACCTGAAAAACTTAGTTCTGACCGATGACGATATCGAGAGGCTGAAGGAAGCGTACCATGTTCCCAGTAAAGAAATCGATGATATCTGCACCCGCCTCATTGAAGCATTTCCTAAAATGCTCAGTCAATCAAATCAATGATAAAAGATATGCCTGTTAATATATCAAAAATAGAAGCAATAGGCAAAGAAGAACTTGCTGATTTGTTGCAGATTAATATCATTCATAACAGATATGATCTGATTTTCAGGGATTACCATCTTTATCTAGTAGATGGCGTGGGAGTTCCTGTGGTCTTGAGTGAAGGACACGCCAAATTAGGAATATACCTGACAAGGTTAAGCGAAGAGCAGAGAGATGCTCTTGCATGTCGCATATTTGCGAATTTCCCCCAGATAGATTATCTGGAAGTTTCTCATAGCTATACTCCCTTGGAATTCTACAAGGCAGAGACATATTGGCATGTAGAGCTCCCCGAAACGATAGAGGAATTCTCTTCAAATCTGAGCAGCAAAACCCGCTATAATGCTAAATGGTATCCTAAAAAATTAACTCGGGATAAGGGAGAATTGCTTTTTACTCACTACAGCAATGAGGAAGTGCCCGAGACAATCGTAGAAAAATACCTCGAGTGGAAAAACAATACTCACCAATACTCCTTCTCCGGTGAACCATTGGAGTACATTAGAAACTGCGGCATCACGGATATTTACACCTTAACTATTGCAGATAAACTCATTGCAATAGGCATGACATGCGACACAGGCGAGATTTCATATTTTGAAAATTTCTCTTACGATGCGGAATATCATCTGTATAGTCCCGGAATGATTATCTATTACCACATTATAGAAGAGAAAATCAAAAAGCACATCCGGGTTTTCTACTTATCGGGTGGAGAGCTGGATTACAAGCGCCGTTATAATGGCATACGGACAGAAACGTACACAGGTCGAATCTTTCGATTTCCAGAAAAATTAAAATCCTCATTGGAATACCTTCAAAAGGCCCCTCCAATTTTGCGAAAATTTGTCGCCACGTTGCTTTGCCAGATAGTTCTACCCTCCGCCTATCGTCGAGTTTTTCGAGAACAAGCAAAACGAACACTTTCTCCCAAAGAACATTAACACTCGTATTATTATAAAAAAATACACATCGACTGTCAGCATTGTACTACCTTGTTACTAAATGGACGAAAACACCTTCGTAAGTAAGCATCTGATGAAATACAAATTTTGACACATTACCATGCCACAGAGGCATAAAGCTACGCCTCTGAAGT
>JAZSPO010000014.1:0-2015 GCA_045537505.1 Candidatus Nanosyncoccus sp. | reverse complement strand
CACGGCATACTCACACTTTTTCTCTCTTCTGTCCTTGTCTAGCTCTTTGAGAAAATCCTCATTCTTGTGTTTCGTGGCAGTAGTTTCATTTTCATTTTTCATCTCGAACATGATTGAAATGATTTCTGTACCATTTTCATCCTGCTCGCGAAAAATATAGTCGCCCTTACTTCCACTTTCCGAGACTTTGTTGTCTTTTTCAAAATACGCATTCTGGAACCCAGTCGCTCGCAGCTTATTGAACTCGACTTCGCAGTGCTGCTCCAGCGTTTCTCCCACCATCTTGGTACTCATCTTCGCCTTGAGGTCCTTTAGCTGCTCAATTTTTTCCTCCTTGAGCTGCAGCATTCCTTCGTATTTTTCCTTCAGGTTCTGGATATGCAATTTGTTCTCGTTTTCTTTGTTTCTTAGCTCAGCAACTTCTTCTGTATTAGTCGCTTTTAGTCTGCTGATTTCTGCTTCTTTCTCTAGCAGCTCGTGTTGGAACTGATTTTTCATTTTTTCTTCAGTCAGTTTGATTTCTTGCTCGATTTTGTCATGTATCTCGTCATTGAATTCTTTTGTTCTCACTTGCGACAAGATAGCAGCATAACTCGATTCATCGACCTTGAAAGTTTTCCCACAATTTGGACATTTGATTTCACTCATTTTTCCCTTTCTCTTCTATTGTTCTTTCTTTACATTCTTCGCTTTTACCTATAGTATAATATATTTACTTTTTTTAAGGTATCTTTACTGAAAAATGATCCAGAAAATATGTTATAATATATCTAATGAAAATTATCGAAAATGTCCCCATTTCTAGCCTCACCACAATGCGTCTTGGGGGGAATGCTCGCTATGTCGTAGAAGTAGAAACTCTCGCCGATGTGAAATCTGCCTATGATTTCGCTGGCGAAAAACCGACCTTCATTCTCGGAGCTGGAGCGAATACCATTGGCCATGACGAGGGCTTTTCTGGTGTCATCATCATCAACAAACTAAAAGGCATAGAAGTTCTTTCCCAGACCGCAGACGAAGTAATCATTCGAGCGATGGGAGGAGAAAAATGGGATGATTTCGTCGCCTACACTACAGAGCGTGGCTATTCTGGCATCGAATCGCTCAGTGCGATTCCTGGCACAGTCGGAGCCGCACCAGTCCAAAATATCGGAGCATACGGACAAGATATTTCTCATGTCATAGAAAGCGTCGATGCTTATGACACGAAGACAGGAGAGCTCGTCGTAATCGGCAAAGAAGAAATGAATATGTCCTATCGTAGTACTATTTTCAATACTGGAAAAGATGCCGGTAGATATTTCATTACCGCTGTGACATTCATTCTGGAAAACGAAGCAACACTTTCCCCACCATTCTATGGTTCCCTCCAAAAATATCTCGATGAACATGGAATTACGGATTATTCTCCTGCTTCCATCCGAAAAGCCGTGATGGCGATCCGAGCAAAAAAATTGCCAGATCCAGCCACTACACCGAGTGCCGGAAGTTTCTTCAAGAATATTTATCTGAGTTACGAAGCTGCAGGAAAAGCAGAAGAAAAAGGAATCAAGGTTTATACGAAACCAGACGGACAGAAAATGATTAGTGCTGGTTGTTTGATTGAACAAGCTGGATTAAAAGGAAAAGAATTCTATGGTTTTCGCGTCTCGGAAAAAGCAGCACTTATTCTCATCAACGAAAGTGCGAAAAAATACGCAGATCTAGAAAAAGCTCGTGCCGCGATCCAAAAAATCGTAAAAGAAAAATTCGGTTTCTTGCTAGAACAAGAACCTGTTGAATTAGTTCCAAATAGCGAGGAAAAATGAAAGAACTGAACGGTCGCGAGCTTGCTGGATTTGTTAAAGAGCGTCAGCTTCATGTCGTCCGTGAAATGAAGTCGCGTAAAATTTTTCCAAAACTTGCCATCATTCGCGATAGTGATAATCCTGTTATAGCAAAATATGTCAATCTAAAAAAACAATATGGGGAAGACATCGGCATCATCGTTGTTGATGAAAAGATCGAGGGACAAG
>JAZSPO010000049.1:0-2170 GCA_045537505.1 Candidatus Nanosyncoccus sp. | reverse complement strand
AAGAATTCACCGAAGCGACTATAAAATATCTGGATTCAGAGCAGGACCATTTAGTTTTTATGCTGTGGGGAAGGGATGCAAGGAGCAAAGCAAATCTAATCAACAAAGAAAAACACCTTATTTTAGAATCTCCTCATCCTTCTCCTCTTTCTGCACACGCAGGATTTTTCGGCAACCATCATTTTAGTAAATGTAACGACTTCTTAGTCAAACATAATTTAACTCCCATAAATTGGTAAGCAGAAGGAAAATGCGAGAAAAAGAATTACAAAAATGGTTCAAAGAACATATTGTTGACGGAGACAAGCCTTATCTTCTAGATAAGTACCAGGCAAAAATTGTTCTTGATAACCACAAAAATACCTTGGTAACAGCTCGTGCTGGGTCGGGGAAAACCAGGACGATAATTGCAAAAATCGTATTCTTGCTCTGTCATGAAAATATTCCATCAGACAAAATCATAGTCTTTGCTTTTAATAAAAAAGCAAGGGACGAGATCAACGAAAGATTAACGAACATTTCTTTCGACCAACAAAAATTATTCCAAAAACCACCAGCTCTTGCCACGACATTCCACGCATTCGCTTATAAGATTATTAATCAGAATAACGGCAGAAGACTAATTACAGAACGAGAAGAAGACAAGATCCTAACCAAAATTCTTTTCGATGTCGTTCCAGGATCAAAAAAACTGCCGAGAATAGAACTAGAAAAGAAAATCGCCATCGCCAAACAGTTCATTACGAAAGCAGAGCAAAAATTTTTCCTGGATTACGATATGCTGGACCAAAAAATAAATAACAGGGAGAATAGCCAACAGCTACAGATATTAAACAAAATATTAAAAAAATATCACGCTAAATTAGAAAGAGCAAAGCTGATTAATTTCAATCAGCTAGTCGCACAAGCAGCGGAAAAAATGCGATATCAAAAAATGAAATATGAATACATTTTCGTCGATGAATATCAAGATTTTTCGTTATTATTCTTAAACCTCATAATTTCTTTGAGAAAATCCTATAGGGAAACTCATCTTTTATGCCTAGGAGATGACTGGCAAGCAATCAATCGTTTTGCTGGTTCGGATGTGGAGTATTTTATCAATTTCAAAAAATATTTTCCAGAAGATTGCAAAAAACTCTTTATTCCGACCAATTATCGTTCCGGCAAAAAAATTGTAAAGAATGCAAACTACTTCATGTCAAAAGCCCTCAAAGATTATAAAGGATGTAAATCTGGAAATAAAGAAAAATCGAGGATTTATTATCGTGACGTCCAGACATTTAATACTAATCTAAAAATCCCCAAAATGCCACTGTTGCTACAGAATTACTTGATCTCTATTCTAGAAATAATCAAAGAAAACCCAAAAAAGACCATCAAAATCCTAGATAGAAATAACGACCTAAATTTCAAGGGGTGGAGCCTAGAAAAATTCGCCGATTTCGTAAGGGAACAGGCAGTATTTAATAATTTTTTGGACGAAAAAGCAGCCAAAGAATTGATAACAGAAAGTACGATTCATCGTTCAAAAGGATTGGAGGCAGATATTGTAATTCTAATCGAGATAGACGCGGAAAAATTTCCAGGTAAAAGCAAGGACGGTGAGCTATTTTGTGTTTTTGGAGAAAATGAACAGACATTATTCATGGATGAGGCGAGATTGTTTTACGTTGCCTTAACGAGACCGAAGGAAAAGCTCTTCATCCTTTCAAAAACGACTAGGATCATAGATGAAAAAGAAAAGAAAAAATATAATTTCTTCCACTACCTAAACGACAGTTGGCTCGAGGAATGGTAAGCTAAATCCACTGTTCTAGCCTTTTTCTCTCGCTAGAACCCTTTTCATAAGAATCAATTATGTCTTGTGTATACGTTTTTCCATTCGTGATATTCAGGGTTTCTATCTCTGGCATTGAAGAAAGCAAACGAATAATCGCTTCGTCTGTATCAATGTTTGTCATGGATTTTTTGTTTCCGTTTTTGTGAGAGTTCACCCTCAACTCTCTGTAAACGAAACGTTTTATTCCTGCTTGTAGGCAATATTTCAGGCAGTTCTCACAAGTTGCGACCTTGTTATAAAGTGTACAACCAGAAACATCTCTGTTCGCAAAAAGCAGAGCGTTCATCTCCGAGTGGATGACAAAATAATATTTCATCGGACGCTCCG
>JAZSPO010000118.1:0-6639 GCA_045537505.1 Candidatus Nanosyncoccus sp. | reverse complement strand
AATCATCGCAATAACGACCAGAGTGGTCTTCTTCATGTATAGAATCATAATTACTGAATTTCCCTGGTATATAGATAAAGGTATCGCATGGATATTTCAGTTTCGAATACACCAGTCCGAGCTGGATAGGAGAGATTTCATTATCCTGATAGCGTGATGTCTTCTCGACGCCATTAAAAATTACAGCACGCCCAGATACTCGGCCACTACGGTAATCATCTACACCGATTATTCCGAAGACATCCTGATGATGAATCAGAAAATAGCCCATCTCCTCATGCTTTAGAGCAAGTTCACGCATGAATTTTTGCTCATCCGTTGTCAGTGGCTCGATCGCTGTCCAGGCTAAGAGATCAAACGCCCTTAACGCTGGCTGTTTCATCGAATTAATTGGATAATGCTCATCGATCGGCACCTTTTTCAGGGGGAGCCAAATAAAACAATCCTCATTGAGTTCATCAAATTTCGGTAATTTTTTTTCATATTGCAGCATATATATGTTATTCTGACGCATATGATCCTCCTTTCAAAGAACTCCTCACCTTTTATTATTTTACCATATTTTATGAAGAACGCAAATTCATGGTCATTCCTGGCGGAAGCGAGAGGATCGCATGATCGAAGCTTCGCTTCGATAACGAACCATGGGCTCGAATCCTGACTTTTCTAACGAAAAGTATAAAAATAGAGACCCTTTGGGTCTCATTTTAATACTTCCTGGCGGAAGCGAGAGGATTCGAACCTCCGGTACGGTTGCCCGCACACACGCTTTCCAAGCGTGCTCCTTAAACCACTCGGACACACTTCCGTCTCTCTTAATATTAACATATTTATCTTAAAAAGAAAAGTCGGCACAGAAAAATAGTTATCGATAAAAAAGCACCCAGAATCCAGGTGCTTAGTTTGTAAAAATGATACTTAGCTAGCTAGCTTTTTTAAGGCCACCTCCTGTATATCTAGATCGGAAATTGCATTTTTTCTGATCTCTTCTTTGTCTAGGAGAAGTTTTATCTCTCCCAAGTCATCTTTACTCAGAAAGCTGAAACTCAGATATGCCTCTTCTCCTTCCTGTCTCATTTCTTGTGCGGACAGATATCCTTCCAGGTATTTTTTGTCTCTTGTGAACGCGTATTGGACGCGATTCGATGTGTCGCTTATTCCTCTGAACGCATGATAAGTAACGTACCATGTCTCCTCTAGATCCAATTTTGCTTTAGATCTTAAGTATTCTGCGACATCTTTGAAGGATTCTCCCTGCATTGCTAAATCTGCTGCCAAAACGAAAAAAGGAGAGGGATAGCTTAAAGAATAATTGAAAAATTCGTCGAATTTGAATTCTTTCATCTCTTTATAGCCTTCGTAAAGACTCTCTGAGTCCGCTCTGAACAAGCTAAGAAGTTGCTCGTTCTGTGTAGTGTGCCAGAAAACGTCTATTTTCTGTCCCACCAGTTTCGCAAGTTCCAATCCGTTGACAGAACAGTTACTGGGTACAGTGATAATTGGACGGAGCATATACTCTTCGTCCTTTATTTTGCTTGGCAACGATTCACCACCAACTTCAACCGGCCACGGTTTGGCTAATGGAGAAAACTTCGCGTATTGTTCCATTGCCCATACTAGTGTTTCTCTGATTGCATCTGAATTGAACTTGGCTTTCTCCAAAAGGTCTAGTTCTCTCTGGGAAAAATCTATTCCAGAAAGAGCTTTGGGCTGGTTGTCCATCAGAAATCCAGTTTCTGCAAGTGCCTTTGCAAATTCTATTACTTTTCCTTCTGGCTTGCCATATTTTTCTATAACAGTACTTGCCAAAGCACGGTCATCATGAGACTTTATCGCCTGAGCGATATTAATTGTGAGAGAAGCATCTTCTACAACATGTTCGAGATGATGTATGTAGAAATCTTCTGCCCTGTTTCTTGGGATAATCCGCCTTATTTTCCTGCGAAGATGATAAATTGCATGCCTTTTCTCTATAACATCAGAGAGTAAGCAATCGTCGTAGACAAACTCTGGATTTGTAAAACATCCATAGTTTGCCTGGTCTAACCACTTCTCCTTCTGTTCTTTGAGATTGACTGGAGTAACAATTTGCACTGGATTTAGTGAGACCACCTCCTTTTCCAACTCTACCTTTGCATAAGAAAACTTTCTTGCTGCTTCACGACATTCCTCGATAGTCATTTTTACACCCCCATTTCTTAAGTTTCGTGACGATAGGTGATATCGTCAATACGCCTATCGTTATATGATATAACTTTTTCATAAAATAGTCAAGAGTTTTATAGCTCTCTGTCATTTTAATATTTTTTTGAAAAAAATCCCCTGCTTATGCTTGCTTATCAGGCTCATTTTTACTAAACTTAAAAGTATGAGTCCACAGGATGTTGTGATAGATTTGAAGGGAATAACGAAACGATACGGTATCGGAGACGCAGAATCTTATGCTTTGAAAGATTTTGATCTGACTGTGAAACGTGGTGAATTTATCATGATTATGGGGCCGAGTGGCTGTGGCAAAACTACTCTTCTTAATATCATCGGACTTCTAGATAGACCGACAGAAGGCGAGTATCTGCTCAATGGGGAATCTGTCGAGAGGGTTTCTGACAAAAGGAAGGCTCGCCTTCGTGCAAAAAAGATAGGTGTGATTTTCCAGGATTTTAATCTAGTTCCGCAACTAACTGTTTTGGACAATGTTACACTCCCAATGGTCTATGCTGGCTATTCCAAGACCCATAGGGAACTGCAGGCAGATCGTATTTTAGAGAGATTTCGTTTACAAGAGAGAGAATACTACATGCCTTATCAACTTTCTGGTGGGCAACAACAGCGAGTGGCGATTGCACGCAGCCTCGTGGTGAGCCCAGAAATTATCCTTGCAGACGAGCCGACAGGGAATCTTGATTCACGTTCTTCTCATATCGTAATGGAGGAGCTGCGCGAGATTCACTCAGAGGGAAATACAATTATCATGGTCACGCACAATCCAAATTTGACCGCTTATGCAACTCGTGTGATTAACATGCTTGATGGACAGATTGATACAGACATAAAGACGGTCGCAGATAAGGATCTTCCGCAACCAGTTGCTGTACATTTCCGTAAGCGTCATATTCTAAAAGAGGTAAAAGAAGCAATTAAAGGTTCTTCTGATGGGCAGGAAAAAGAAGCTGATACGGAGAAAGAAATTGAAGAAAAAAGAGGAATTGATGAAGAGAGAGAAGTTGACGAAGGAAGAGGAATTGGTGAGGAGGAAGAAGTGTCGTCGGAACATGAAGCAGACGATGACATAAGTGACGAAAAGACCGACAAAGTAGAAAACGAAAGAGAAGAGAAGGAAGAAGAGAAATCTGAAGATCTTGGAAAAGAGGAAAAAGAAGAGAAAGAAGCAAAAGAAGAGAGTAGTCCAGAGGAAAAAGAGCCAGAGAAATCAAAGTCTAATAGCCAGAAAAAAGTGAAAAAAGCAGCAAAAAAGAAGAGCAAGCAAAAAACTAAAAGGAAAAAACAGAGGAAATAATGGCACTGCTACTAAAAACCCACTACTCATTGGCCAAGGAGTCAATTCGACGAAATCGTACTCGAAGTTTCTTGACTTGTCTTGGAATTGGAATAGGAGTAGCTAGTATTATTCTGATTATGTCTCTTATGGGCAGTATCAATAATATGATTACGTCGCAGGTAGAGTCGATGGGCTCAGATCTGATTGTTGTGCGTCCAACGAAGCATATCAGCGAGATTAACACTATCGTCGAGGGTTTGACGGCTTCCAACCAGTACATGACAAGTAGTTTGACTTTGAAAGATGCACGTGCGATTTCGGCATTGAATAATGTACAGGCAGCATCTCCTATCGCGGCAGGGGTCGCGACTATTACATCGGAAGACAGGACAGTGAAATCGGCCACGATTGTTGGTACTTCGGTAGATTTGATGAGAGTACAGAATCTGCAATTGCTCAATGGGACCTTCCTTTCTGATAATGTAGAGAATTCGGCAGTGATTGGCAAAAATCTGTCCCTGGCTTTGTTTGGGACAGCTACAGAGGCAGTTGGGAAATCTTTCAAGCTTGAGGACACTCTGTTTATTGTAATTGGGATGTTGGATGAAATGAAAGACCCAATCAACTTCAGTAATGTCGATTTCGATAACTCAGTTCTAGTCAACGCATCTTATCTTGATAAAATTCGAAAGAATTTCCAAGTCCAACAGATTAGTGTGAAGGCTACGAGCACTAGTATTGTCGATGACTTGAAGAGTGAGATGGAGGAATTATTGGCGGCAGAAAAATCTGGGAACATGAATTATGAGATTCTTTCTGGTAGCGAAATATCCCATCCGGCAGGAAGCTTATTTACCATTGTTTCTGCAATGTTAACGTTCGTGGCGGGAGTTTCTCTAGTAGTGGGCGGTATTGGAGTGATGAATATTCTGCTCGTTTCAGTCGGAGAACGCACACGCGAGATAGGAATTAGAAAAGCCGTGGGTGCAAGTAGTATCAACATTTTGATGCAGTTTATGTTCGAGGCTCTAATTTTGTCTCTGTCTGGCGGTACCTTGGGGATGATTCTCGGCTATGTTTTGGCCTTCCTCATTTCTATTGTGACACCATTTATGCCGTATATTGACTGGTCAATTGTCATTGTGACGATTACGACATCTCTCGTAATTGGTATTATTTTTGGTATTTACCCCGCAATAAAAGCAGCTAGAAAGAATCCAATCGATTCGCTCAGGTATTATCGATAATTTGATAACTATTTCAGGCTTTTGATAAACTCAAAGAATAATGGGTGGACATTGAGTGGGCGTGATTTGAACTCTGGATGTGCCTGGGTAGCAACGAAGAATTTGCAGCCAGGAGCTTCAACGAACTCGACAAGTTTGCCATCCGGAGAAGTGCCAGATACTTCCACGCCACCTTTTTTGATTGCAGCGAGGTATTTTTGGTTCACTTCATAACGATGACGATGCCGTTCTACGACTTTTGTTTTGCGATAGATTTTGGCGGTTTTCGATCCGCTCTTAAGCTTGGCTGGGTAATCGCCTAGTCTCATTGTTCCCCCAGTGGACTCTTTGCCTTTCTGGTCATCCATAATATAGATGACATTCTTGAAATCTTTTGGTTTTTTATAGTCTTCTGATGCGAGAAATTCTTCTGTACCAGCATTGGAGAGACCACCCAGACGAGCCGCTGCGACACATGCCATTTGTAATCCGAGACAGAGACCGAGGTAAGGCTTGTCATTCTCCAGAGCATATTTCGCTGCCTCAATTTTTCCTTCCATTCCTCTCAACCCAAATCCACCAGGAACGACCATTCCATCGCATTCTGCTAGTTCTTTCTTCGTTTTCGTAGCAACCTCTTTGTCTTTGCTGGCTAAGTTTTCTGCGTTGATCCATTTTATTTCGAGATTGACTTCGTTCCAGGCGGCTGCCGCTTTTAATGCTTCTGTTACACAAATGTAGGTATCTTCATTGCCGACATACTTTGCGACCAAGCCGACTGATACGGTCTGATCATAAGTGGAATTCCTACGTTTTGAGAATTCTTCCCATTTGCTCATATCTGGTTTTGAGCTATCTCCAATGAAATCGTTTAGGATGTTCAGTACTCCAGATTTGAGGACATTGAATGGGACATCATAAACACTTGATATATCCGGCAAATTCACTACGGCATCTGACGAGATTCCAGCAAAACGAGCGATTTTTTCACAAATTGCCCTAGGAGCAGGATTTTCTGTGCGAACACAGACGATATCCGGTACTATGCCGAAGCCACGCAAATCGATCAGAGCATTCTGGGCAGGTTTGGTTTTTAATTCCTTCGAAGTATTAATCCATGGGACATAGACGACTGAGAGATACAGACAATTATTGCGGCCAACAACGTTCGCAAACATACGAATAGCCTCGATGAAAGCTAAACCTTCATAATCTCCGACTGTCCCACCAATTTCTACAATATGAACATCAGACCCAGCCGAAGCCTTGGCAATTTTTTCCTGAACCAAATCTGTAAAATGGGGAATGAGCTGGACAGTTTTTCCACGAAATCCACCCAAACGCTCTTTTTCGATTAGCTCTTTGTATATTCCACCAGATAGAGTAATAGAATATTTGTTTGTCTCGAAATCAAGAAATCTCTCGTAATGACCGAGGTCTAGATCAGTCTCCACGCCATCATGTGTAACATAACATTCACCATGTTCAACTGGGTTTAGTAATCCAGCATCGACATTGAGATATGGGTCGCACTTTTGCATCGTAACTTTATATCCCTTAGCCTTTAAGATTGCTCCCATACTAGCAGCTGTGATACCCTTGCCGACACCAGAAAGTACACCACCTGTCACGAAAATATATTTGCACTTTTTATTTTTGTTTGGCACGGGCACCTCCTTTTCTCGCCCACCGTTATATTATATACAACTTGAGTTTATTTTAGCATAACAATAATGTCTTTAGCAATACCGGATAAATCCAGTGATGGAAGAACAAATCCACTGATGTTACTTTTGGGACACGACTTGTTTCGCCTGTCGTTACAGGGAAACTGCGTCTAACATCACTCGCGTCTTCGTGATATTGTCCCAAAAGTAACATCAGTGAGGATTTGTTCTAACAATGTATCAATAG
>JAZSPO010000034.1:0-1712 GCA_045537505.1 Candidatus Nanosyncoccus sp. | reverse complement strand
CAGAACGACATGGCTACGATCCGACTTATGGCAAAAAATGCTGTGCGTGATGTGGCACGAGTCATGGAAGTTCCTTATGCTGAATCAGATCGCATCGCGAAATTGGTACCTGATCCCATCATGGGGCATCATGTACACCTTAAAGATGCTATCAAAGACGTACCAGATCTAAAACGTGAATATAAGACCAATCCAACAGCAAAAGATGTAATCGACTTCGCGTCCAAACTGGAGGGAACGATTCGCTCGCATGGTGTACACGCTTGTGGTGTGATTATCGCTCCAGATGACCTCGTGAAATTTCTTCCTCTGGAAGTAGCGAAAAAACGTGGAGCGAATGATGAAGAAGTTCTGGCTGCCCAATTTCCGATGAATCAGGTCGAGGAGCTTGGGCTGCTCAAGATGGACTTTTTGGGGCTATCGAACCTTTCTGTTATCAACAATGCACTACGTATGATTCGTAAGGTCTATGGAGATGATTTCGATATGTACTCTGTACCATTGGATGACAAAAAGACTTATGAACTGTTACAGAGAGCAGAGACCACAGGCGTATTCCAGCTGGAGTCTGCGGGTATGAAACGCTATCTAAAAGATCTCAAAGCCTCTAGCTTTGAGGATATTATCGCTATGGTGGCACTTTATCGTCCTGGCCCAATGCAGTTTATCGATAGTTTCATCAAGCGTAAACACGGCGAAGAGCCGATCACATATTTACATCCTGGTCTCGAAAATTCTCTTAAATCGACTTATGGAATTATGATTTACCAGGAACAGTTCATGCAGATATCGAGGGAATGGTGTGGATTTACTGGTGGCGAATCTGATACTCTACGTAAAGCTGTCGGTAAGAAAAAAGTAGATTTGATGAAAGAATTGAAGCCGAAATTCGTCAAAGGTGCAGTCGAAGTCGGTGGAGCGACAGAGGAAATCGCGGAAACATTCTGGAACCAATTATTAGATTTCGCGAACTATTGTTTCAATAAGTCTCATGCTGCGTGTTACGCTCTGATTGCGTATTGGACGGCTTACTTAAAAGCTCATTATCCAGATGCTTTCATGGCGGCACTGATGACTTCTGATATGAGATGGACAGATAGACTAGCAATCGAGATGGCAGAATGTAAAAAAATGGGTCTCAATGTCCTTGGCCCAGATATCAATGAGTCGTATGGAGATTTTGCGATTGTCAAAGGCCAAAACACAATTCGTTTCGGTCTATCAGGGATTAAGAGTATGGGTAAATCGCTTGTAGAAGAAGTGGTGATCCCAGAAAGGGACAAAAATGGGCCTTTCAAATCTGTTTGTGATTTCGCAAAAAGAGTTAATTCTACCAAATTCAATAAAAGGTCATGGGAAGCAGCAATTAAGACAGGTGCTTTCGACCGTTTTGGAGATCGATCAGATCTTCTATTCAATCTGGAAGCAATACAGGCGTATGGGACGAAGTGTCAAAAAGACGTCGCCCTGGGCCAAATGGATCTGTTTGGAGCGTTTGGAGAAGCAGGAGCGATTCCAGAACCAGAAATTCAGCCAGCACCGGTGAAAACTTCGGAAAAAGAACAGCTACTCTGGGAAAGAGATTTGATGGGCTTATATCTTTCGGCCCATCCTCTCGACAAATACGATGTTTACTTTGAAGAAAATACACATCCCTTGTCTCTCATCACGGCAGAAAATGATGGTAAAACCGTCACAATCGGCGGAATTAT
>JAZSPO010000098.1:0-6302 GCA_045537505.1 Candidatus Nanosyncoccus sp. | reverse complement strand
AAGTTCACTCCGGCTGCCAAAGCCTGGCTGATCGATCTGGGGTATGATCCGAAAAATGGTGCAAGACCTCTGCGTCGGGCGATAGAAGACAATGTCGAATCTCTGATTTCGGATGAAATAATCTCTGGGAAATTGAATTCTGGCGATATTGTGAAAATCGACCTAAAGAAAAATACATTAAAAATCAGTACAGTAAAGGAATAGAATGCAAAAGCGAAAAGATAGCCAGAAAAGAAATCTCATAATTGCAATTGTTATGATCCTGGTCATGATACTTGGGGTCGCTATCTATTTGAATCGTTTGCTCATCAAAGATCTTTTCCTCGCGATATCCTACTCGGCTCCAGAGAACGTGGCCAGTGTACGAGAAAAAATTCAGCTAACCGATCGGGCAAATTTGATTTTTTCTGCCACCCACCCAGACCTAGAAGATCGAGATGATTTCAACGAAAATTGTAATGCACATACCATAGAAATCTCAGTTTTGGGGTGTTATTCGGATGGAAAAATTCATATTTATAATATCCAGTCAAAAGAGCTGAATGGAATCGTGGAATCGACTGCAGCACACGAACTACTTCATGCAGTTTGGGAGAGACTCGATGGTGGAGAGAAATTCCGTCTGACTGATTATCTCCTAGATATTTATAACGACAAGAAATATCATGACCTATTGGCGGACGACTTGGGAACGTATGGCCAAGCGGAACGGATTGATGAACTTCATTCTAGAGTGGGTACAGAAATTATGGATTTGCCAGAAGAGCTCGAACAGCATTATGCAAAATATTTCAAAGACCAGGATCGGATTGTTGGTTTTTATGAAAATTACATTTCGCCTTTCCGTGAACTGGAGGCAGAAATCGATGCGTTGTCTTCCGAATTGGAGGAACTAAACGAAAAAATTGAACAACAATCGCAAGAATATTACGCCAGAGCAGAGAAATTTATCAATGATGCTGCGGAGTTTAATTCTTGTGCGAACACCCAGGGATGTTTTGCATCGAACTATGCTTTCCAGCTTCGACGTAATGAATTGGTATCTGAACAGTCAAATCTGGATGCTTTGTTTGATGAAACGAACGAACTTGTGAAGCAATATAATAGTTTGGTCGCGGAATATAATAATAATGTAATTAGAGGAGCAGAGCTAGAAAGAGTAATGAATTCGAATTCGGAAATTGAAAAGAAGATAGATAGTTTGAATAAATAGTTATTAACAAGAAAGGAAAAAATGGTAGGAAAGAAAACAAATGATTATTTAGTTCCGACAGTGGTCGAGGAAACATCAAAAGGCGAAAGAGCGTATGATATTTACTCTCGCTTGCTGACCGACCGTATTGTTTTTCTCGGCGAGGATGTGAATCCGCATACGGCAAATCTCGTGATCGCACAGTTGCTTTTTTTGGCACACGAAGATCCGAAAAAAGATATTAAGCTTTATATTAACTCTCCTGGTGGGAGTGTATATGATGGACTCGCGATTATTGATACGATGAATTACATCGAGCCAGATATCCAGACGATTGGAATTGGGCTGCAAGCATCGATGGGAGCGATGTTGCTTTCGAGCGGCGAAAAAGGAAAAAGATTTGTTTTGCCGAATTCGCGTATCATGATTCATCAGCCATCTTATGGTTCGCCACAAAGCAAGGTCACAGACCAGGAAATTGAGTTGCGGGAAGGGCTCTTCCTAAAGAAACGATTGATCGAGATATTAGCAAAGAACACCGGAAAAGATCCGAAGCAAGTCGAAAAAGATATGGATCGTGACAACTGGATGTCGGCCGAAGAAGCCAAAGATTATGGTATAATAGACGAAATTATTAAGTAATTCGTTCTAGGTTCGTAGAGCAATATAAGACAATAAGCGAGGTAAAATGTCGAAATCGAAAGTGAATTTCGTTTGTAGCAATTGTGGGACGACATATTCGAAATGGGCTGGAAAATGTGATAGTTGTGGGGAGTGGAATACGCTCGTCGAGCAAATGGCTAGTGAGATTATGGAAGGTAGAAATGCTCTCGACAAGGGACATTTTTCTGGCAAAGAACTCGAAACGGTTTCGATCAATGATATTTCGCCATTCGATGCAAAAACAAGGCTGCTGACGGGATTCAAAGATCTCGATGAGGTACTGGGAGGAGGATTTTTGCTCGGCTCGGTTTCTCTTCTGACTGGGCAGCCTGGCATTGGTAAATCTACTCTTTTGATGCAAATATGTGCGAAAATTGCAGAAGATTATCCAGTTTTGTATGTTTCTGGCGAGGAATCGGCTGGACAGGTCAAGTTACGTGCGGTGCGTCTCGGTGCGAAATCTGATAATCTACGATTTGCCAGTAGTACTTCTGGCAATGATATTGCGAAAACGATAGAGGAAGGAGAATTCAAATTCGTCGTGGTCGATTCGATCCAGACACTTTCATTAGCAGAACTGACATCTGCTCCAGGTACGATTTCGCAGGTGACGAATTGTGGCAACCTCATTATCCGTGCCGCGAAAAAGTCCGATACGGCAGTCGTAATTGTTGGTCATGTGACAAAAGATGGGTCTCTTGCTGGTCCGAAAATTCTCGAGCATCTTGTAGACGTCGTGATTAATTTCGAGGGCGATCGATATGGTGGATTTAAGACTGTTCGTGCAATAAAAAATCGTTTTGGCTCGACGACGGAAGTATCGATTTTCGAGATGAACGAAACTGGCTTGTCCGAGGTCCAGAATCCTTCGGCAGCGTTATTAGCAGAGAGACAAAACAATGATGGTTCGATTATCCTTTCGACTCTAGAAGGGACTCGTCCGATTTTGGTCGAGATTCAGGCACTTGCTACGCCGAGTAATTTTGGCTATCCAAAACGTGCTGCTTCTGGGTTCGATATCAATCGTCTCAATCTTCTAATTGCAGTATTGGAAAGACGCACTAGACTGAAGCTAAATGACAAGGATATTTTCATCAATGTCGTCGGTGGTCTTCGGGTCCAGGATTCGGCAGCCGATTTGGCCGTATGCCTTGCGATCGCTTCGGCCGTCGCGAAGAGAAAATTATCGGAAAAATATGTGGTTTTCGGCGAAGTCGGACTAGGTGGGGAAATTCGCTCGGCTTTTCGGCCGGACCAGAGAATTTCGGAGGCGAAAAAACTTGGTTTTACTCATGCCATAGGCCCTGCAACTGTCAAAGATCCATTTATGATTCCAGTCAACGATCTACGTGCAACTCTAGTGAAATATATGAATGAATAAAATGAAGATATTAGGTATTGATCCAGGAACAGGAATTTGTGGATTCGGAGTCATCGAAATCAAACGTGGCAAACCAATTTTGTGCGATGCAGGAGTTATTTCCACACCTCCACACACGCCATTGCCGGATAGACTAGAGGATATTTATAATTCTCTACATGAGATTATCAAGCTGGACAAACCGGATGTAATGGCGATAGAAAAACTGTTTTTTATGCAGAATATTACGACTGGTATTTCTGTGGCCGAAGCACGTGGGGTTTGTATTCTCGTCGCGAAACAAGAAAAACTGCCAATTTTCGAATATAGTCCGAATGAGATAAAGAAGAGTATGACTGGCTATGGGCATGCCGATAAGAAGCAAATGCAAGAGATGGTGCGAATGCACTTGGGCCTGAAGACGGCACCGAAGCCAGACGATGCGGCAGATGCACTTGCTGCGGCGATTACACACTCATTTTTTCATAAATAAGCGTTGACGGATGTATTCATTTTGTTATACATTAGATATACAAAAGAGTGAGGAAAAATGATAGCGCATATAAAAGGAAAAATTGTAGAGAAATTCAATAATTCGGTCATTGTTGATGTGAATGGAGTGGGATATGAGATCGCATTATCCACTCTTGATTATGACAACATGAACCTGGATGACGAGAAAAAAATTTATACTTACCACAAAATATCCGAGACGAGCGAGGAGCTCTATGGTTTTTCCACACTCGCCGCGAAAAGGATTTTCGAACTTTTGATTTCTGTGAATGGAATTGGGCCGAAGGCAGCGATTGCTATTATGTCGCTAGGTTCTCCAGAGGAAGTACGTAATGCAATCGCGAATGGAGACGCTGGCTTCATCGCAAAGGCTAGCGGCGTAGGGAAGAAATCAGCAGAACGCGTCATGGTGGATCTGCGTGACAAAGTCGGTTTACCATCGAAATATGGCAAGGCAGATATTGCCGGTGCTCCAAAAATGATAGAAGGCGACGAGGCGATGGACGCACTCATGGCACTCGGCTTCACTCTAAAAGATGCGACAGATGCTTTGGCTGGCATTGACGAAAAGCTATCGGTCGAGGAACGAATTAAGCAGGCACTAAAAAATAGATAGAAATTCAGCAATACGTATTTTTCGGACACACTCAAGGCCGTGTCGCTTCGCTCGTCGCGTCCCAAGGGGCGAGACGGCCAAGCTTATGGTCCTCAAAACAGTGTTGCTAAGGATTTCAATTTTTAGTGTTTAATAATTCGTTGCTCGGACTTCGAAGAAGCTTTGTGGGTGTGAACAGACTGGACAAATCTCTGGAGCATTTTCTCCGACGTAAATGTATCCACAATTTCGGCATTTCCAAACTGTGACTTTGTCGGACTTGAAAACGATGTCGTCTTCGACATTCTTTAGAAGTTTTCTATAGCGTTCCTCATGTTCTTTTTCGATCGCACCGACGCCCTCGAACTTTTCTGCAATTTCGACAAAACCTTCTTCGCGTGCTTGGGCAGCGAATTTTTTGTACATTTCAGTATTCTCGTATTCTTCGCCTTTGATCGCATCTTTGAGGTTTGTAGAAGTGTCTGGAACCTCTCCGTCGTGGAGATATTTGAACCAAATCTTCGCGTGTTCTTTTTCGTTGCTTGCTGTTTCATCGAATAACGCAGCAATCTGTTCGAAACCATCTTTCTTCGCTTTCGAGGAATAATATTGGTATTTCGTATAAGCCTGTGTCTCACCAGAAAAAGCGGTCTGTAAATTCTGGTATGTTTTTGATCCTTTTAATTCTGCTGTTTTTATCGCCATAAAATCTCCTTTCTTTTATTATACACTATGGCGGCGATCGCAAAATTAAAAAGTTCTGGAAAATCCCTCAGGAAACTGGGGAATTTTCGATGTTATATAATAGTAACACTTTGCTTCGTGTTGGTTTATTCCTCAATGATGGGGCTTTTTCGTGATATGGGTATGACTGAAATCTTTCTTTTTTCTTTCACGTACAAGATTTCTAATATGTCGATCAGAAAAGAATCTTTCCTCGGTTTTTGAAAAATTTATGTGATGGTTATATTTGTATATTAATTTGTCAACATAGGTAAGCATATCTGCTACCTGGAATAATTTCTTTTCTTGATGGTCAAATATAGTTACTTTTCTATATCCTGACAATTCACCAAATACTTTGTCTAGGATTCTACCTATGGGTGCTTGTCCATCATCGTAATAGATGACTATCTCGTCAAATTGTTGGAAATAGTTAAGATTTTCCGTTAGGAAAAGACTAAGTTGGTTTTCTATTTTAATACACAGCTCTCTAGCCGTGGCTATTTTTTTCTTGTCGATGATAACGGAATAATATGAAGTATTTACTAGTTTAGAAAAACTGTACAATGTTGTAAAGATTTTTCTGCGTTCAGATATTGTCATTACTGAGTAATTGTTTCTGCCCATAACTAGATCACCCATATGAATCATATCTGAGAAATTGATTTGAGATAATCTATTATTCAGTATGTAAACTTGTTCGTTTATTTTCGTTCTATGTTCATGTAACACTAGTGATATTCCGGATAAAGTAGCAGAATGCTTGCCAAAGCCAAATTCACCAGTTTCATCAACGAAGATATTTAATCTTTTATTCACCTCAACTTTCATAAGTGATATTATATCATGGGTTGTGGAAAACTTTAGTCTGAGTACAGGGGTTGCAATATTACGAAAGATGGTGTACTATGAATATAAGGAGTATTGTCTATAGTAAAATATTCCCTAGAGTCGCCCATCTGTTTGATTGGATACGATTCGCCACGAGTTGGCGCGGATGCGTCGCCTAAAAAAGCAACTTCGGTTGCTATTTTTAGTGTCGAAGGTTATTATGCTATAATTTATCTATGGCGATTGAGAGAGTAGTAAACACGACCGTTTCCGAGGAAGATAAGGAAGAAGAAATTATCGAGAAGTCCCTTCGTCCGACTAATTTTGATGAATATATTGGTCAGGAGAGGATGAAGAAAAATCTGAAAATTGCAATTGATGCTGTAAAAAAGCGTAAAGAGTCTCCAGACAAAGAAATATCTAGC
>JAZSPO010000025.1:0-2987 GCA_045537505.1 Candidatus Nanosyncoccus sp. | reverse complement strand
CTGTCGCTTTCGCACCGATATCCTTCTGGCCAGTGGCATCAAATTCTACAGAGCTGGACTTTTCGACTTTCTTCTGCTCAAGCAAGAAAATACCATCGCTCGTTTTTTCTGTACCTGCTTTCGTTACGAAAGAAACATTTTCAGAGAAATTATTGGTGGTCGTACGAATTGCAACAGAAATATTTGCAGCAGGAGCGAAAACGAAAGCCCAGACCAAGAAGACTACTAGGAGGACGAAAGCAACCGAACCAGCAATAATCCATTTGCGGTATTTTTCCAAAGTAGGAATCTTTCCTTTTTTGTCTTTTTTGCCATCTTTTTCAGACTTCTTCTCGTCTTTTTCCAAATCGTCCGACGAAAAACTCTGGTCAAGCGAGCCTTGTTTGGATGAACCAGGTTTCGTCTTTTTTGCATTTTGGTCCGGAGAATTGGTCTGGCTGGATGTAGAACCAGAACCTTTCTCAATCGACTTGATCTCGCCTGCCTCATCATCGGAAAAATCACTTTCATTAATGACTTGCTCGCTGGAGTCCTTGGTATCTTCGACTATTTCCGACGGAAGTTTCGGACGAGACTGCAGAGTCTTGGCGACTGGAATTTTCGCTGTCGCAGCAAGTTTTATCAAGGCCGGATCCATCGTCACAATAACTACGACCTTGTCTGTGGAATGGGCTGCTTTCGCAATCAATTTTGTGTTGACGGCACTCCTTAGCACACCGATTTTTTTCGGTGGAACTAATGCAACAAGTTTTTGTTTCGCACTTTTAATTCGAGCAATAATATCTGTGATATCATCTTCTGGCTCAATGTAAACTACATCCTTATTCATAAGATTTATTTTATCACATTTTATCGCGTTTGTGCTAAAATTAAATATAAATGAGTTTATTTCGTAAGAAAATTGAAAATATGAGCCGCAATGCTCCTAGTTCTCAGGCTATTTTGGCTGAGATTGTGCTCAATTACATCAATGAAGGTGTCGTCATCATTGATGGTAACGGTATCGTAAAACTCGTCAATCCTGCTGCTTCTAGAATGATTGGTTATAATAACCCTGCTGATCTAGTCGGTCTCTCTTATCTTTCGGCCATTCATCTTGAAACTGGCGAAGGAATGCCTATCCCCGACAACCAAAATCCTCTCGCCCATGCTGCCGCTAAAAATACTAGTTTCGAATCTAGGGATTATTTCCTGGTTAGTGCCCAGAACAATAAGATCCCTATCTCTATCACTCTGACTCCATCTGGAGGAAAAACATCAGAAAGAATTATCACCTTCCGCAACATCTCCCAAGATTTGCAAAAAGAAGGAGAACAAACAGAATTTATCTCCACCGCTTCTCATGAGATGCGTACTCCAGTCGCCTCGATTGAGGGTTATCTTGGTCTCGCACTCAATCCTTCTACAGCTACGATCGACGATCGTGCAAGACAATATCTCACTGAGGCTCACAACGCATCTCAGCATTTAGGTAAATTATTTCGTGATTTGCTCGATGTTACAAGACTTGATGATAAGAGAGAAAAATTACATCTAGTGCCAGTTGAAGTAGTTTCCACTGTGCGTAATATTGCCAGCCAACACATTAATGCAATGAAAAAGAAGAATCTGAACTTTTCGTTTGGTTCAAAAGATAATCTCAATGACAAGGTCCAGATCGATCAAACTTCCTATGCAATGGTCGATGTTGATTTTCTCCAAGAAATCATGAATAACTTAATTGAAAATGCCATAAAATACACCGACGAAGGTGGCAGTATCTGGGTTAATGTCCGCAATGACAATGAAAATGTTCTAATTAACGTCACTGACTCTGGCATGGGCATCTCCCCAGACAATCTCAACCATATTTTCCAGAAGTTTTATCGCGTCGACAACTCACAAACTCGCACAATTGGTGGTACAGGTCTGGGACTTTATATCGTAAAACAGCGCGTCGAAGCAATGAATGGCCGCGTTTGGGCAGAAAGTGAGTTTGGAGAGGGATCTACTTTTTATGTATCTCTGCCTCGTATTTCACAGGAAGAATACGATAGACAACAATTGGTCCAACGAAATACCCAGATGATGAACATCCAAAGACCTAGCCAGCAAAGTAGCAACTTGGCTCAAGCCACGATGATTGCTTTTGCTCCGGCTCCAGAGCCAGCGACAACACCTGTTTCCCCTGTATCTGCTCCAGAGCCAGCGACAACACCTGTTTCTTCTGCGCCTATTAGCACATCACAAGTCACTACACCCTCCGCCGCGGAGCCATCTTCCAACAAGCAAGGTATTCAGCCCCCTTCCACGAATAACGAAACAGAAAATGCTACAGATCTACCTGCTGACAAGCTCGCAGAATTGAAACAGAAATTTGCCAACCAACTAAAAGAATCGTCGTCTGGATCTACTGCACCAGA
Source organism: Candidatus Nanosyncoccus sp. (assembly GCA_045537505.1). GTDB lineage: Bacteria > Patescibacteriota > Saccharimonadia > Saccharimonadales > Saccharimonadaceae > Nanosyncoccus. The sequence continues at coordinate 585 of JAZSPO010000025.1, read as the reverse complement.
AAGTCAGACAAAAGACTAGTAAAAAAACCATAAGTATAATAAAATAGAACAAAATAGGAGGAAAAATGTCTAAAATAATGTTGGTTGAGGATGATAAAAGTCTCAGAGAGATCTATAGCATCCGTCTTGTCGCAGAGGGATACGAAGTAGTTTCTGCTGGTGATGGAGAAGAAGCTCTTGCTATGGCTGTTCAGCAGCGTCCAGATTTGGTTCTTTCTGATGTGATGATGCCAAAAATTTCTGGCTTCGACATGCTGGATATTCTTCGCTCGACCCCAGAGACAAAAGACATCAAAGTTGTCATGATGACAGCCCTTTCTTCCGATGACCAGAGAAAACGTGGCGAAAATCTCGGTGCAGACAAGTATCTAGTGAAATCACAGGTAGGCATCGAAGACGTGATCAATGCAGTGCACGAGGTATTAGGCGATAAAAAAGATGGTTCAGCAGCCCCAGAGGCACCGGCAGGAGCTGCCCCAGTAGAGGCAGCAACCGCTCCAGCGGAGCCAGCACCGGCAGAAGCTGCCCCAGCAGAAGCAGCATCCGCTCCAGCTACTCCGGAAACAGCTCCAGCTACAGAAGCAT
>JAZSPO010000031.1:0-2205 GCA_045537505.1 Candidatus Nanosyncoccus sp. | reverse complement strand
GACCGACCATACGCTCTTTCATCAATGATTCTGGAACTTTCACCACTCCGGTATATTCAGCGACCTTTTCTAATTTCCAATCTGTCGCAATCGCTGCAACTTCTAAAATTTTGTCCTGACCAGGCACAAGTCCTGTCATTTCCAAATCTATCCATAATAGTGTTGCCTTTGCCATAAAACCTCCTGTTACATTTCGTCTGGAATAGAAATTCCCAAAATATTTAATCCATGCTGGAGCGTATCAAGATACAGTCTGACGATTTGTGCTCTCTCAGATTCATACTCACTATCAACTACTTTCACATGTTCGTAAAATCTAGAAAATTCCTGGGCCAACTCGTATAGATAGTTGGCAATCTTGTGTGGAGCCAATTCTTCCACCGCCTCTTTTAGCACATCTTTGTATCGACTAATCTCACGAATTAATGATTTTTCATAATTATCCAACTTCCATTCTACTTTCAAATCGTCCGTGGTAGTAGTAATTGCAGATAAAACTTTTTTCGCTCGAACCCCAGAATATTGTAGGTAAACTCCAGAATTTCCTGTCATTGATACACTTTCTTTGACATCAAACTCGATATTACCACCAATTTTATATTTCAAAAAAGCATATTTTATTGCCGCCATCGAAATTGCATCGTTTTTTGGATCGCCATCAGAGTCGCTACCATCGGTTCGATCTTTCATGCTTTCCAGATGTTTTTTCACGTCATCTAAAACATCAATTGCTTTGATGAAATTCCCTTTCCTACTAGACATTTTTTCGTTGCCTGGCAAACGAACATTGCCGTGCGTGATATGCTTCGTTCTGGCTGGAAGATCTGGTGCGAACTGACCGACTGAGCAAAGCACTACTCTCATATAATCAATTATATCGTTCCCTGTAATTACGATCGATTTATCAAAATGATAATCATCCCATTTCGTGAAAATCAAACCAACATCTTTTGCTTCATAAGTAGGAAGACCATTTTTGTTGATAAAAACCCTAGTATGCAATCCATATTTCTCTCCAGGGAAAATAATCGCCCCATCACTCTCTTGGTAAACATCGCCAATATGAGATTTCACCTCCGATAATCCACGCTTAGCAACAGTAGATTCTGGATAATATTTATCGAAATGCACACCAACTTTTTCATAAAAATCATCGAAGTAAGCATAACTCAATTCTCTTCCACGCCAATAAAGAGCTGCAATTCCAGAAATACTATCCTCGCTCCAATCCTTTTTTGGGCCGGCTTCTGCAATCTCATAAATTGTCTGGTTCAATTTCGTGATCGCTTCTTTTGCCTCAGAGTCTTCCTCATAGGCGCGTGTTCCATCTACATAAGCACTAGCAATTTTCTCAATGTCGGATAGGTTTCTTAGATCATCGACAGTAATATTATTTTTTTGCATAGCATAAATCGTCTTGGCAGTATGGAGTCCGACATCGCCGCCGAAATTTGCTCGAATCACTTTCCCACCAGAAAATTCTACCAGGCGAGAGATGGCATCACCGACAATAGAAGTATAAAGATGGCCAACGTGGAGAACTTTAAAAGGGTTCGGATCGGAAAATTCACAAATGACCTGCTGACCAGAATATTCATATTGTGATATATTTTTATCAAAATCACGCGATAATTCTGTCAATTTCGTCTTCCAATATTCATCTTTTGATATAAAATTCAAAAAACCTGGGCCGGCTATATCAACTTCAAAAGGAAACTCACTACTTTCTGCCATAATATCCTTGTACAACATCGCCAAATCACGAGGCGACTTGATATCATCCTCATCAAGGTCTGGAATATCAGACAAATTCAAACTCAATACTCCAGATTTGATCTGGCCAAAAAGTTTCATTGCAACATTAGACGCATAATCTGCACCAGTATCTTCCGGAGCAGGAGAAACCTCAGGTAAAAAATCAACATCAGCAATACGCTTTGAGATTTCGGATAGCTTTTCTTCAATTAATTCCATTACTAATATTATACCATGTTCTTCTCTTTTCACTCGATAGTCTTTTCTCTCTCCACTCTAGCAAACTATCAAGATAGTGAAGTGTCTCATGAACATACCTATTTTGGCAATGGCAATGGGCCAAGTGGCAGCCTAACTACTGTTGGTACTACCTATCAAACATCTACTTACGATGGAGAAACCCAAAAGATTGGTACATACTACAATTTCCAAGCTGCAACTGTTGGCACT
>JAZSPO010000040.1:0-3177 GCA_045537505.1 Candidatus Nanosyncoccus sp. | reverse complement strand
ATCGGTACGAGAACGTGTCGATGGATTACCTCCTTTCTAGAGAAGGATTTGATGCCTTTCTTGCTAAAATCTTCCATCTCGGCGTTTTCCGCTTTTCGCTCGGTCAATAACCGCGCTTCAAAGCGAGAAAACACCAATCTGAAAAGATTTTATCTAAGAAAGAGCTAGGTCGGTCGGGTTATGTTTGTAAGCTTGAAACATAACAATAAATGTCTTTATTTATCTTTTATTTATAATAAAGGGTTCGGCTCGTGCCAAAGACATTCCGACAGCAAGCAGTTATGACGGATGATTATTTCATAAATTGCGCAACCAAGTTGTTAAAGGAAAACTCCCCATAATAGGGGAGTTTTTTGTGCTTGACGAAAACCTCCGGGGGGGGGGGGGACAAATATAAACAATAGTAAAAAGGGGGAATGAAAATTGAATAATATCAACACGGATGCATTCATAAAAAAAGTGCTCACGTCTTTACCAGAAGAGGGACTGAATAAATTGAACGCGATGATTGATGATGGCAGTGTCTCGGAAGAGAAAGTTAATAATTTACTCATTGAGTACGGAATTGATCCAAAAGATATCGCCAAAGAGGTAAAAGGAGAATAGTTATGGAAAATGAGAAAGATATCAATGACACAGGAGAAAAGCAGGCGACAGAATGGGACTCCCTAAAAGAAGTAGGATTCAATGGGGATAAGAATGGCTCTGAGCAGAGTTCTGAGAAGGCAAAATTGGTAGAGACTGTATATAAGAAAATAATAGATAATGATAAAGTTAAGAAAGTCTTTGCGACAATAGCACTGGCTGCGATGGTGGCAGTGACTGCAGGAGGTGTATTTGCAGGTGGCGCACAATTAGGAAAGAGAATAAAAGAAGGAAAGAATATAGCCACAGAGGAAACTATACCCGAAAGTGTATTTGAAACTGAAACTATGTCCCAGACAGAGAACATATCTGAGAATTTAGTACACCCTGAGTCTCCTGTGCCTCCTGCCTATATGACCCCACATAATAATGAGGATCCTTCTGGTAATAAATGGCCCAGGAATAATACGCACGAACAGGAGACCTCGAAAGAACAGGACTCAGAAATTCTGTCAGAGTTCGCAGAAGTTTTTCCTGATTTTGAAAGCAATGAAGGTTGGAAGAAAAATATAACTGAAATGCTAGAAACTGAGGATGGGCAAGAGAGAGTACGTCAGATTATAGAAAATCGAAAAAAATACAGGAATGAGCATCCAGACGAATTCGACGATGAGGGAAGGAAGATTATTACGAAAGCTACTACATACGACAAGCTATCTTCGGAAGACCAAACCGTAGTAGACGAATGGCTAAAAAGATTCCCATCTGAACAGGAAAATATGGAGCATGTTTACGAAGATTTGTTCGGAGAGGGAGGACAAGCTAACGTTACTATATCAAAGATGAAAGACCAAATCGCAAAATATGACGAAGATTCCAAATATAATCCAAATGAGCAATATAATCCAAATGAGCAATGGATGCAGAATGTCGATGAGCGAGAAAGGATACAATATGAAATACGTGTTGCTGCAGAGGACGCTGCAAGACGGGCTGCAGGATGGGCGAATAATAGGCAACAAGTCGAAAATGAGGCCATAAGGGCAGCGAAGAATGCTGCATTAGAACATTCGATTGCTCCAGATATCATTACCGAAAAAGAAATTGAAGATATCGCTAGAAAAGCTGTATCTCAACCTTAGGAACATAGTAGGTCAAACAAATTCTATCAGACGATAATACAAATCCATTGCATTTGTAGTGTTTCTGTAGTATAATCAAAATAAGGAGAAAACATGAGTACAAGCACTACAATACCAATTCAAATCAGAGTAGATAAAAAGACAAAAGAAGAGGCCAACGAACTTTTTAATGAGCTTGGCACGAGTATGTCTGGTGCTGTTAATATATTTTTGAAGCAGTGCGTGAATACTGGCAGCATTCCTTTTCGAATTAGTAAATCTCGTTATAGCGAATAAAATCCAAAATGATATATTAATCCTCACTCTAGTCGATACTGGTTCACACTCAGATTTGTTTGATATGTAAACTGTAGATAACAGGGCAAGATGATCTCCAGGCATGATATAATGGTGGAATGGTAGATGTTGGGACAGATACTAGAAATCTAGTTGATGAATTCAAAGGAAAGCCAAATGAGGTAGTTTTTGAGGCACTAGCACAGAGGCGATCGGAACTAGAGGTGGCAATTTTTAATGTAGAGCATGATTTCAATGCAGGGACGATTGTCAGGAATGCGAACAATTTCAATGTAGCCACCGTGCATATTATCGGAAGAAAAAAGTATAATCGACGTGGGGCGATGTGCACAGACAAGTATCTTGAAGTAAAGTATTGGGCAGATTATCAGGAATTTCTGGATGATCAAAAGAACAGGGGTAGGGAAGTCATTGCGATCGAAAATAATGTGCCAGGGGTGAAGTTTTTGACGGATAAAAAATTTAAGCAAAATACGACATTGATATTTGGTAGTGAAGGTGGAGGAATAGCGCCAGAGATTCTGCAAGAATGTGATGAAATCCTAGAAATACCAAGTTATGGCTCGACACGCTCGGTAAATGTCGGAGTCGCAAGTGGGATAGCGATGTACGAATGGGCGAAACAATGTCTCGCTAAAAACCACTAAAGACAATACTGACGAAGAAAGAGAGAATCAAAGTATGGAGATTTGCCATGACGACAAATCCGACTGCTGCAACGATGACGCCGACTAGTTTGACTCGCTCATAGGAAGAGACTCCAGAAGCGAGGTTATCTGATATCTGCTGATAATAGGCTGTAATGAGTGTTCCGGCTATAAGTATAAGAACTCCAAGGAAAAACCATCCGAAGCTAAAATTCCAATCCATGTATCTATTATACACTTGATTTTCTAAAAAAGATAGTGTAAAATAGAACTACTGGGGTAATGCGTGCTATGCACTCCTACCCTGGCGCTCGTCGAAAGAATGAATGTAAGCATTTCATCTTTCTTCTCACTTGGGGTAATAGCTCAGCTGATTAGAGCGCCGCCTTTGCAAGGCGGAGGTCCAGGGTTTGAATCCCTGTTACTCCACCATGCGGGGTTATAGCTCAGCTGGTTAGAGCGCGTCACTGATAATGACGAGGTCTGTGGTTCAAGTCCACATAACC
>JAZSPO010000095.1:0-1643 GCA_045537505.1 Candidatus Nanosyncoccus sp. | reverse complement strand
GTTGTCTTCCTAAGACCGCTTGGCCTCCGACTTATCTTCTCTGTTTCAGAAGGTGGACATACACCTAGAGCAATAGCTAGTTTCAAACCAGATTGTCCAATCATAGCAATAACACCTAATCCTACAACAGCTAGACGCCTAAACGCTGTTTGGAATGTTATGCCTATCTTAGTAAAAGAAACTGAGAATGAAAGTGAAATGATAAAAGAAGCTATTGCCTATGCAAAAGAAGCCGAATACATCTCTATTGGTGACACCGTAATAATTGGCGAAAGTGATACTTATTCAAAAACTAATAATTTAGGAATTACACGAACAAAAAAAGTTGGTGGAATATATATAATCTAATGAAAAAACTAGTCATTTTAAATTAAATGGCTAGTTTTTTATTTCCTTTCACTTTCAATTGACATAATCACAAAATGATGATATATTATTGGTGGCAAATTCATATTTTTCAATAATAGGAGGTACATTTACCATGTCTACTAGCGATTTTGAACTTGAACTCGGCACTGAACCCGTACAGCAGCCTCTCGTCATTGATGCAGAAGTTGTTGACAGCAGCATTGTTGTGGTGGCTCCTGCTACCCAGAATGCTCTGGCCGTGGAACTGCGACAGTCTATGAGTCCTGCAGAGCTGGACAAAATCAAAGCTTTCGTTCCCAAGATCGATCTCACCGACCCCAGTGTCATTACCAACTACGCCCTCAACTGTCAGGGCAAGCTCAACAGCTTCTCTGATGATATCCTGAAGCAGGCTCAGCTGAAGGATCTGGGTACCATTGGCGATGCTCTGCTGAGCTTGATTACCGGTCTGGAAGAGTTCACTCCCAGCAACGAGCGCATTCCCCAGCCCAAAGAATGGGGCTTTAAGCGTAAGGTTCGCCTTTACATCGAAAAGCTTCGTGCACGCTACAGCAGCGTCAAGGACAACGTCGATCAGGCAGAGAAGACCCTGCGCAATCACCTGCTGGTCCTGAGCACCGATCAGAAGAATCTCTCCAAGTTTGAAGAGCTGATGATGCAGTACCTGCGTGAGCTGTCCATGTACATCGTGGCCGGTTACGAGCGTCTGGAATCTGTTCAGGCAAACGAGCTGGCAGAACTTCGCATCCAGGCAACGGCAAACCCCGGTTCTGAAATCAGTATGCGCTACGACGCTCTGGAAAATGCCTGCGACCGCTTCGACAAGAAGCTGAACGACCTGGCTCTCTCCAGAAACGTCGCCATGCAGACCATCATTCAGGGTCGCATCATGCAGAACAACGACGTCGTTCTGAGCGACAAGATTACTTCCACTCTGAACAATACCATTCCTCTGTGGAAGAGTCAGATGGTCATTTCCCTCGGCATCGCCAATTCCCTGAGTGCTCTCGAAGCACAGGAAAGGGCTACCGACATGACCAACTTCCTGCTGCGTGAGAACTCCAAGAACCTCAAGCAGGGTACCGTACGTCTGGCCAAGGCCAACGAACGTGGTATCGTGGATCTGGAGACTCTGGTTCAGACCAACCAGGAACTCATTTCCACCATTACCGAAGTTCAGCAGATTCAGGCAGAAGGCCGTGCAAAGCGCAAGGCTGCCGAAACCGAACTGGTTGCCCTCGAGAAATCTCTCAAGGAGCAGCTGCTCAAGAAGT
>JAZSPO010000061.1:0-3159 GCA_045537505.1 Candidatus Nanosyncoccus sp. | reverse complement strand
TGTTCCTGTGAAGTTCCTATCTTCACAGTAGGATATCGCGAGGGTGTTCTGAAAAGATTAGTTGAGGAATATAAGTTCCAATCAGTTCGGAGGAATGGAATCGTTTTGGCAGAACTACTTGATGCCATTTTGCCAAATTTTTTAGAGTGTTATGGCCAGCAAGAAGTCGTCGTTGTTCCCTTGCCAACTATTAGTAGACATATTAGAAAAAGAGGTTTCGATCATACAAAGAATATTGCGAAGGGATTAACGAAAATTCGTCGTCTTCATCAAAAAAGCAGTGAGCTTGGTAAGAGAGTTATTTATTCTACCGAAATGATTTTGACAAGGAAGTGCAATACTGTCCAAGTTGGTAAAAGTTCGGAAGTGAGAAAAAAACAAGCAAAAAATGCTTATGGAATTGTCAAGAAATATGAGCATCGGCTCGATCCAGCAGTTCTGTATCTTTTGTTGGATGACATCTGGACCACGGGTTCTTCGATAAGGGCGGCAGCAGAAATCTTGCGTAAAAACGGTGCAAAAAAGATAGCCGCAGCGACAATTCTAATGGGAAGATGAATTATTGTGACTCGGAGCTTTCTTGGATATGATCTGGGCTGGCTGCAGAATCGCTCTCGCCTGTAATGGCGTTGATGACGAAATTGACAATCGCGAAAGCAAGGATAGAGATAATTAGGCCGATAATAGCATAGAGAATGGTATTTTTTGCATCAGTTACTTTTTTACTATCGCCACCAGAGATGACATAACGCAGGCCGCCATAAATGAGCATCACCACGGAAATAATGCCAACTACATACAAAACGGTGTTTGTAATCTGGGTAAAAACACCATTCGGACCGATTAAATCAGCCGGCATTCCATCTGCGCGAGCCGCCTCAGCACCATCTTTTACAGATAGGGCCATTACTCGTCCGGCAGACAAAGTCAAAAATGCAATTACCCCAGTAGCTATTTGCGTAGTTGTTTTCAGAAGCTTATTCATCTTTCTCTCACAATTATTTTCTCTATTATAACACAGATTTGGGCCAAGAGAATAACAAAACTCTATCTGGTCTAGCAGTGTAAAATATGATATGATAGGAACATTGGAGGGATACCCAAGTGGCTGAAGGGGACGGTTTGCTAAATCGTTAGTCTGGGGAAACCTGGAGCGGGAGTTCGAATCTCCCTCCCTCCGCCAAAATTCTAGCATTAAGAAAAGCCAATTTGCATATGTTAACTGCAACATGATATAATACGCTTATGGAAACTTCGAAAAATATTTCTTGGGAGGCACAGGAATATGTATCTCGAGAGAAAAATGTTGGCTGGTATATTGCTTTAGTTATCATTGGCCTCTGTCTAATTGCTGGTGGAATTTGGTTCCAATGGTGGAGCTTTTCCCTTCTCATTGTTGTTTCAGTTATTGCTTTGATTGTATATTCAGTTCGTCCTCCTCGTATGGTGAGATATATGATGGATTCGAAGGGTGTAAAAGAGAATAATAGGAGGATCAATTTCGAGGATTGTCGTGCTTTTGGCGTAATAAATGATGGTGGTCATTTTGCAATTGTGCTGACGCCACGAAAACGATTTTCGCCGAGAGTATGGATTTATTTCCCAGAGCAGCAGGGTGAGAAGATTGTCGATGCCTTCGGTGCGAGGTTGCCGATGGAAGAAGTGAAACTAGATTTTATTGACAGAATCGTTAGGACGTTGAGAATATAATAAGAAAACTTGCATTTCTAAAATGCTTGTGCTACCATTAAAAAAGTAAAACTAACAATAGAAGGGTGGATATGGGCCAGTTCGGTCAGACAAATGATCTACAAGAGGCAATAGATCAGGCTAGTAAAAACGACAAGGCAAAAGAATCATCTTCGGAAAAAGATGGTAACGTTGATCAGATTCAAGCACAATTTGGCGTCCCACCGATGCCAGAGCCTTTCCCTGCCCCAGAAACAAGTGCTCCGTTCTCTGATATCCTTCCTCCAGCTGATGGACAGGCCGCCTCAAACAACGCAAATACACCTACATCTGCTCCGATTGATATTGTTAACCCAGTTCAGCCTTCCGCTCCAGAAGCTCCAAAAACCCCAGAAAATAATACTGCTCCAAGTGCCGAACAGATACTGAGCGAATCTCTTTCCTCCAATGGCGTGAGTAACGATTCTGCAGAAAATACAGAAGCACCTGTGGAACCGACATCAGGTGAGGCTGGTGATAATTCTGCTAATATGGTACCAGAAGGTTCATCAGATATGAACCAGGTACGAGAAAATATCTTGCGAGAGCTATTGCCTCTCATGGATGAGGTCGAGGGGACTCCAGGACAGAAATTTGATATCTATAAAGATGCGATTGACTCTTTGAATGATAAAAATCTGGTCGGCGATGCTCTGAAGTATGCTTCTCAAATTGCAGACAAAAAAGAAAAAGCAAATGCTCTCATGAGCTTGATGCAAGAAGTTAAAAAATAATAAACAATAATCGAAAGCAGTAATTGTATCAGTTATAATCCTAGAAAACGGATTAGATTTCGACGTCTGTAACGTGTTCTGGATCGTAGTTTGCGATGCCTTCAGCGATTTTTTCTGGTGTTACATGAAGAGCATCAGCAATAGTGGCGGCTGCAGCCATGTAAGATACATAAGGCTCACCAGTCAGGAAAGTTGCAACGGTGAAATTGGAATTTCCGATTGCTAACTCAGCTTCTGTTCCCTTGCGATATAATTTCGATCTGATAATTTGGACACTCGAGAAACGATCGGAGCCATAAGTCAGAGTTCCATCTCTTCCAGCAAATTTAGAAAAATCTTGGAAATGTGCATCATCTCTGTTTAGTACTACAAAATCTGGGTTCATATTGAAGAGAGTGCTTTCTCCAGCAAGGTATTCTTCTGGGGTCGGAGTACTCAGCGAAGCTTGAACATAATTTGTCAGGGCAGCGACATGGACTGGTAAATTAATAAAGACATCTTTTTCTAATGACTTTGCAGGTGCTGTGACGACGACATAATTTGCCCCAGCTTTCCAAGCTGTAGAGAGGAACTTGTGCAATGTTCCAACTTTGATTGGGCCTTCCGAGGCCAAAATAGCGACTGGCTGCCCAGCGGCTTTCAGGATTTCATGAACATAATTTGCAACATCAACAGTACCAGTTGATCCAGTGATGCA
>JAZSPO010000037.1:0-1520 GCA_045537505.1 Candidatus Nanosyncoccus sp. | reverse complement strand
AAGAGTCGTGGTAATGATGTGGTTCGTCGTCTTGCAATGGATGGAAAAAAGGTAATTGGCGCCTATGCAGGTGTGGTAGAAAAAGCAAAAAGAGGAAGACATTTGGCAATTGCAGGTGGACCGATCTTGGATTGGAAAAATCAGCAATTAGTCAAACAATTATTTGCAGATATGAAGTCGGAAGGAGAAAAGAACCATTGTGTTTTCGTGCGAGTGCGGCCACAGCTAGAACAGTCAGCTGAAGCCGAGCAACTTTTTAAGAAGTTGGGACTAAAAAAAGCACCTACTTTTCTCTCGGTCGAATATGCTGCTATTTTGGATTTGAATAAAAGCGAAGAAGATATCATCAAGAATATGCATCGTAGAATTCGTTATGCAGTTAATAATGCCAGAAACAAAGGTTTTGTGATAGAAAAGTCCCAGGATCCGAAGGATATTCACGAATTCTATAAGATTGAGCTACAAACTGCGAAAAGACAGGAATTTGTCGCCTTTTCTGAAGACTTTTTGACGAAACAATTCGCTGCATTTTCCAAGAACAATGAAGCAGTCCTCTATACCGCAAAATATGAAGGCCAAATTTTGGCACAAAATTTCATGATTTTTTATGGGAATGAAGCTTCTTACCACTATGCTGTTTCGACAGAACTTGGCACCAAGATGTCTGGTTCTCCTATTTTGCATGTCGAAGCCATGAGAGACGCAAGAAAACGTGGCATCAAACGTTATAATTTATGGGGTATTGTGGGCGAGAACGAGAAGAATCATCGTTTCTATGGTGTTTCATTTTTCAAGCGTGGGTTCGGAGGTGAAGAACTAAAGTATTTGCCAGCACATGATCTCATCATTAATCCGCTCAAATATCAAAAAACTAAGATTATTGAAAAAGTCCGAAAGAAAATACGTCATACATAAAGGTATGCTATAATAAGCACAAGAATAATTCTCGAAAGGATTTTTTGTGATGAATAAGTCAAAAAATGAAAAAGAAGTTGCCCAGAAAAGGAGCAGAACTTCGAATGCGAAACTTAATAAAATAACCACAGGAATTATTGGTGTACTCGCCCTTGCAGGTGGGATATACGGTGTTCTGACAGGGATAAAGGATATCCCTCTTTTGGCTTTGATGGCTGGAATCATCATCTTGGCAATTGCCCTAATCGAGTTTTTTGCTATGCTAAGTGGGAAAAAATCGAAGAGCCAATTCGCTTTCTCCTTGATCCGTGTGGGAACAGGTATTTTGTTAGCTGTATTATTGATTGTGAATAGAGAACAGAATATGGCATGGCCCCTAATTTTACTATCTATTTATACAATTGGCCGTGGTATCTTGGAAATACTCAATGCAATTGTTTTTGTCAATGACAAGACGGAAAAAACTTTTTGGCTAGTTTGTGGTGCCGTAGGTTGTCTTTTGGGTATTATCGCTCTTAATTCTGGTGGATTTGCTGACAAAACCGATTTCTTCCGTATCTTTTGTATTTATCTCTCGGTTTATGGACTAACAGCCCTGACCTCCT
>JAZSPO010000069.1:0-7482 GCA_045537505.1 Candidatus Nanosyncoccus sp. | reverse complement strand
TGGGCTGGATGAGTCGTGTCCAGAAAACAATACTAGTGGATTTACCCGTTACAGTAACATTGCTGGATTTGCTCGTTACATTTTTCATTGTGTGCTATAATATGCTTATGGATGAAATAACAAAATATGCCGTTGGTCTCGATGTCGGAACGGAAAATGTTCGTGCCGTTGTTGTGACTGTTGGCAAAGATGATTCTATATCTGTCGTTGGCTACAATGAAGGTCCGAATACGGGCATGAGGAAAGGTGTAGTCGCAAATTTGACTGGTCCTGCAGAGTCAATCGACCGCATGTTGGGTGAGGTCGAGAGGATGAGTGGTTTCGAAGTTAATTCAGCTTGCGTGTCTATTAATGGAGCAAATGTGATGAGTGTGAAGACCGAGGGCATGATTGCCGTCGGACCAGAGGACCACGAAATTACCGAAGATGATTTGATGAGGGTGGAGCAGGCAGCAGTCATCGGACAGGTACCAGCGAACAGAGATATTTTGTGTGTCTTACCTTTGTCATATACCTTGGATGGCCAAAGTGGGATAAAGGATCCTCTTGGCATGGTTGGCTCTAGGTTGGAGCTAAAAGCCAGTGTTATTTCAGTTCTTGCACCGAATTCTCTGAATCTGAGAAAGGCGACAGAAGGTGCACATGTCGTAGCAGAAAAATTAGTTCCGAGTGTGGTGGCTGCGGCGAAAGCAGTATTATCTGAGAAGCAGATGGAAAACGGCGTAGCACTTGTCGATCTAGGTAGTGCCACAACGAGTGTAGCGATTTATGAGGAAGGCGATTTACAGCACGTCGGAGTTTTGCCAGTCGGAGCACATAATATTACAAACGATTTAGCGATTATGCTAAAAATTGATACCGAAATTGCAGAAGACATCAAGAGAAGGTTCATCGCAAGAGGACTTTCCGGAGAGGAACCAGAAGGTGACATCGTCATCAGGAAAGGTAGAGAAGAATATGTCTTCTCGCGGGGAGAAGTGAACCAGATTGTAGAAGACCGTCTGGCAGAAATTTTCAATGGCGTACAAGGTGAGCTGCAGGTCGCAGGGTATGACCACAAATTACCAGAAGGCATTGTTCTAGTCGGTGGTGGAGCAAAATTGAAAGATATCGCGGTTTATGCAAGGGAAGCTCTAGAAGCATCGATCAAGATTGGTACACCGAAGAAATTAGGTGGTGTGGCAGATGCGATTGTCAAACCTGAATATGCTGCTGCAATTGGTCTGGCGATGATAGCCGCAAGGGAAAATGGTCAAGAAGTTCAGACGAAGCACAAAAGCCACAAAAAATCTTCAGAAAAAAAGAAACCTGGCTTTTTCGGTAAAATTTTCAAAAAATTCTAACAGATACATATTAGATAAGCGTAAAAGATTGAACAACTTTTTTATAAAATAGGGGTTGCAATGGTCTTTTTTGTGTTATAATGTAGATAATTATTGTAAAAGTGAGGATAATAAAATGCCTGAAATAAAACCAACAGAGGTGGAAAGCACAGCAAGTATCAAAGTCGTAGGTGTCGGTGGTGCCGGTGGTTCTGCCATAGATCGTATGAAAGAGGTCGGACTAAACGGAGTAGAGTTCGTCGCAGTCAATACGGATGCACAAGCTCTTTATCATTCCGATGCTGACACGAAAGTCCATATTGGAAAGGGACTTGGTGCTGGTGGCGATCCAGAAAAAGGTCGTGAAGCTGCGGAAGAAAGCCGAGAAAACATCGGAAAAGCCCTCGAAGGCTCCGATATGGTATTTATTACACTTGGCGCTGGTGGTGGTACTGGTTCTGGTGCTGGTCCGATCGTGGCACAAGAGTCGCACAACCGTGATATCCTCACTGTCGGTGTTGTGACGAAACCATTTACTTTCGAAGGCGCCCAGAGAAAGGCCAATGCAGATGTCGCTATCGAGAAACTTTCGCATGAGGTAGATGCTTTGATTACCATTCCGAACGATCGCTTACTTCAGACGATAGACCCACGTACTCCGCTTCTTGAGACTTTCAAGATTGCAGATGATGTTCTTCGCCAGGGTGTCCAGGGTATTTCCGAGCTTATCACAGAGCATAGCCTTATCAACCTCGACTTTGCCGATGTCAAAGCTATTATGAAAAATGCAGGATCCGCTCTCATGGGTATTGGTCGTGCGAGTGGCGAAAATCGTGCAGTATTTGCAGCACAACAGGCTATCGAGTCTCCTTTGATAGAAGTAAAGATTGATGGCGCAAGAGGCGTTCTCTTCTCAGTTGCAGGTGGTTATGATATGAGCATGTCGGAAATCCAAGAAGCCGCAGAGGTGATCACAGGAGCAGTTGCCCCAGACGCCAATATTATCTTCGGTGCATCGATCCGACCAGAGCTTGAGGACGAGATTGTTATTACTGTAGTTGCCACTGGATTTGATTCAGATTACTACCGAGCAAAGGAACAAGATCGCAAAGAAGATCTAGCGGAAAAGACTGTAGCAGACATCAAAGACGCAGTAGTAGCGAATCCGACAGAGAAAAAGCTAGAAGATAAGAAAGAAAACCAGGTTGATTTATCTGATTTGGAAGAAAAGAAGCCGATGGTGGCACAGGAAGACTTTGCAAAGGATAACAAAGTTAACATGTGGGATTCTATTCGCTCTGAAGAAGGTGAAGAAGATTTAGACGTTCCACCATCTCTCCGTGCGAAATTGCGTGGAAAGAAATAATTTTTAGCACTCCATGTACAGGAGTGCTAATTATTTGAAGGAGGATTGGTGCTAAAAATAAAAATTGGTGACAGCAAAGTACTAGAGAGTAGAGAAGCGATGGACGGTACAATGATTCGCCGTCGTCGCGTGACCTCGGATGGGAAAATCCGCTTTACGACTTATGAGCGGATTGAAATGCCAACCATCATGGTACGAAAGCGTAGTGGCAACAAGGAAGAATTCGACCGCGACAAGCTCATTACATCTGTGAAAAGAAGTGTTGGCAAGTTCTTCAATTCTTCTCTCGAGGTCGAGGAAGTAGTGGATAAGGTAATAGATCGAATATATGATCTGGGCACAGAAGAAGTAACCTCGAAACAGATTGGGCAAATTACACTCGATGTGTTGGCCGAGGTAAATGAAGTCGCATATGTCAGGTTCGCGAGTGTGTTCAGGGAGTTTACTTCTCTAGCGGAATTTGAGCAAATTATAAAAGAACAGAAACGTAAAAAGGAGAGTGGGAAATGAGATTAGTAATATTGTGGCGGGAAGAAACAGATTATGCGAGCGAAGTGCGTGAATGGATCAATGATTTTCATCACGATACTGGTGGAACGAAGGAGATAGAAAGCATCGATCCAGATTCGAGAGAAGGGGAGAGCTTGTCAGATGCCTATGACATCGTCCAATATCCGACCATTATGGTCATCGATGACGATGGGAAATTGCTAGAGATGTGGAAGGGAACACCACTGCCACAAATCGAGCAGGTGAACTATTGGGCGAAAGATATCTAGTAAAAAACTTGTGTTTTATACTACCGAGTTTTTATGCTATAATAGATCTAATGAAACTGCGAGAAAAAGCTGAGGAGATTTTTGCGTGGGGAGTGGAAAAACGCGAGAAGGCCTTTTTAAGTCAGCATAATTCTGACTCCAAAAAGGCTATTTCTGCGTGGAGCAATCATTCTCGTGGTGTTGCGAAAGTAGCACAAGTAATTGCCGAGCATTGTGGTCTGGATGCAGACAGGGCTTTTTCATCTGGTCTTTTGCATGATATTGGCAGAAGCTACGGCGGCCATACTGGATTGAATCATATTACCGATGGCTACAAGATCGCAAAAGAAAAAGGCATGCCAGAAGAGATTGCTGGATGCTGTCTAACCCACTCTTTTTACCTGAAGGAAAAAGTCGAGGCTGTGCACCTGGACGACGAGGCAGACGAAAAGTTTCTTAAAAAATATATCTTGGAGGCAGAGTATGACGATTATGATTACTTGATTCAGCTGGCTGATTTTATGGCTGGCTCGCAGGGTGTGACGACGATAGAGAGGAGATTTTGTAGCGTCTTTCGTCGGCATGAGGTACCTGAGCCGAGGATGGTTCTATGTGGACTGTATGAGCTGAAACAGTATTTTGATCAGAAAGCTGGTACAGATGTTTACGAACTCTTCCGTGGAGAGATAGAAGAATCGATTTTCAACGGTATTCCGGGAGAAGTAATAGCACCAATCGAGAAGAATATTAAACTAAAAGAGGAAGGATAAAAATGAGATTTCAGCCCAGAAAAAGAGCAATTGAGTATGAAAAAGCGCTAGTAGAATGGTGGAAAAAGAATCAGATTTTCGAGAAATCAATCAATTCTCGCAAGAACGGCGACACTTATGTTTTCTATGATGGACCTCCGTTCATTACTGGTTTGCCGCATCATGGTACTTTACTTTCCTCTATCGTAAAAGATGTGGTGCCACGCTATTGGACTATGAAAGGCTATCGTTGTGAACGAAAATGGGGGTGGGATTGCCATGGCCTACCAGCAGAAAATTTCGTCGAAAAGCAGCTTGGCATTACTGATCGTCGCCAGATCGGTGCTCCAGCAGATACTCCAGGTGCAATTTCGCTAGAGAGTTATATCACGAAAGCACGCGAGAGTATGGTAGCAAATTCTGAGACTTGGGAAGGAACAATCGATCGTATCGGTCGTTGGGTAGATTTCAAAGGCGCATATCGCACGATGGATAAGGATTACATGGAGAGTGTCTGGTGGGCCTTCAAGCAGCTGTATGAGGCTGGAAAGATCTATGAGGGGCGTAAAGTCCTGATGTATGATACGAAGTTCGCTACACCTGTTTCTAAGGCAGAAGTAACGATGGATAATGATGCTTACCAGACAGTGACTGATCCTAGCGCCTATGTGAAATTCCAGATATCAGACAAGGAAGAAATTAAGAACCAGGAGCTGAAGAAGATTGTCGAAAAGGATGGTCCAGTGTATCTGTTGGCTTGGACGACGACACCGTGGACTTTACCAGCGAATTTGGCACTTGCTGTTAATCCGAAGATGAAATATGCTCTGTACGAAGTAGATGGTGAGAAAATGATTGTCGCTCGTGAGCTCGCAGATAAGGCTCTAATGGATGACAAGCTAGGCAAAGATGGCAAGTCTGGCACTATCGAACAAAGAGTACTGGTGAGCCTATCTGGAAAAGATTTGGTTGGATTAAAATATGAGCCAAATATTTGTAATTTGTCAGATGGTTTATTCGCAGATGGCCCTGTCGGACCGGAAAAAAACGGTGATTTTGCCAAGGCTTATCATGTCTATGGGGCAGAATTCGTTTCTTCCGAAGATGGTACTGGGATAGTCCACATCGCTCCGGCCTACGGCGAAGACGATTATGCACTCGCCCAAGAAAACAGCCTTCCTTGTGTCGATTGTCTGGATGATAATGGTTATTATTTGCCGAACATGGCAGAACAATTACATCAACTTGGCGTGCGCGATACAGATGAACACGGAATTGAAATATGGGTGGGTAATAAATTTATCGCGAAAATTCTGGAAGAAAAAGGCATCGTATACAAGATCGAATACATCAAACACGAATATCCGTTCAATCCTCGTAGTAAACAGCGTATTATGTACCGTGCTTTCCCAAGTTGGTTCTTTGATACTGCTGGCAGCAAGGGAATGATGCTGGCTGAGAATGAACACATTAATTGGTTCCCAGATTATCTGAAGCATGGACGTTTCGCTAAAAATATTGAACAGGCACCGGATTGGAATCTTTCGCGGGATCGTTTCTGGGCCACAGCGATGCCAGTTTGGAAGAGCGACGAGGGGACGGTCATTGTAATTGGCTCCTATGACGAGCTAGAGAAATACTCTGGTAAGCGTTTGGATGATTATCATCGTCCATGGGTGGATGAGATTGAATTCGATTATAATGGTGAACATTTCAAGCGGATTGAAAAAGTACTGGACTGTTGGTTTGAATCTGGCTCGATGCCGTTCGCACAAATGCACTATCCTTTTGAGAATAAGGAAAAATTTGAAGCTGGTTATCCGGCAGATTTCATCGTGGAGTATGTCGGCCAGGTACGAGCATGGTTCTATTATGTTCATACAGTAAATACCACGCTTGCCTCGATCGGTGCTTTTGGAAAGAAAATCCAGCAAAATGATGGTAAAAATGCCTACAAGAATGTCATTACGACTGGAACTTTGGCTGGGAATGATGGCAGAAAAATGAGCAAATCGCTCGGTAATTTCACCGATCCAAATACTCTAATAGATCAGTATTCGGCTGATTCTTTGCGGTTCTTGCTGGTTTCCTCACCAGTGCTAGCAGGAGAAGATTTCGCTTTACTAGACAAGGATGTGAGCGATACAGCACGCAAGCTATCTATGGTATGGAATGTATACGATTTCTTCGCGACCTATGCTAATGTGGATGGCTGGGACCCAGAAACGGTCTCCGAAAGAAATGTGATGCGTCCGACTAATCTAGCCAATCCACTTGATAGCTGGATAGTGTCGCGGGTGCATATGTTGCGTGACGAGATAACCGAAGGCATGGACGAGTATAACTTGCCGAAGGCGACAGCAGGAACCTTACCATTCATAGATGATCTTTCGAACTGGTTCGTCCGTCGTAGCCGCCGCCGCTTTTGGAAGTCGGAAGATTCCGAGGACAAGTACGAGGCATACGACACGTTATATTATGTGCTTTTGACTTTGAGTAAAATAATTGCACCATTTGTACCATTTTTGGCGGAAGAGTTGTATCACAATCTGACCGGTCTTGCTGGCGAATCTGACTCAGTTCACTTGTTGGATTGGCCAGAGCCTGGCGAGGTGGATGTCGAGATCGTGAAGCAAATGGGAAGAACTCGTGAGATTATTTCCGAAGGTCTAGCACTGAGAATGCAGAAATCAGATACAGAAGAACAGATAAAGGTGCGTCAGCCTCTTGCGAAATTTACTTACGAAGGGAATAAGTTGCCAGAAGTCTATGAACAAATGATTGCTGATGAAGTGAATGTTAAAAAAGTTGAACAAGGCAAAGAAACTTGGCTCGACAAAAAATTAACAGATTTGCTCAAAAAAGAAGGTTTTGCGAGAGAGCTAATTAGAGTTATACAGGCAGCCAGAAAGAAGGTAGGACTGAATGTCGACGATCGTATCCACCTCTATATTTCTTGCGATTTGGAACCAGAATTCATAGATTTGGTCGCGACAGAAGTGCTCGCAGTGGAAATAGCGGCTGGAAAAGACGAAAAGAACTATGATTATGATGAGATCGTGAAAGTTGGTGGGGAACAATATACGATTAGTCTCGAAAAAGCCTAAAAACAGAATAGCCAAAAGAAAATTTCTGCCAAAATAACAGAGGTAGATTTGACAAACTAGGAAAAAATAAGCATAAAAGGTATTGACATTTTCGAGAAAGTGTGCTAGTATAAGAGACAGTTAGATAATAAAACAAACAATCTAACAAATAAAAACAAAATGTAGGAAGCTAACGAAAGG
>JAZSPO010000115.1:0-3292 GCA_045537505.1 Candidatus Nanosyncoccus sp. | reverse complement strand
TATTTTGGCAATGGGAATTATGGTGGTGCAACTACTGTAGGTGCCACTTATCAAACAACTACTTACAACGATGGAGAAACCCAAAAGATTGGTACATACTATAATTTCCAAGCTGCAACTGTTGGGACTGGAGCTGCATTAACTACTGGAGATGCGCCAGAGAGCTTTTGCCCAGTTGGATGGCAATTACCAATCGGAAAACAACAAAACGTGAATAAAGCCTTCTGGAAGTTACTGAATAACTACAGTATTGGGAATAATAGTTCTGGCTCAGAAAAAAGTCGTAGTTATCCTTTGTCCGACTTATTCTCTGGTGCCTACAACTGGTATCATGGTAAGTTGTACTTTTTAGGTAGCTCCGGTTCGTGGTGGTCAAATACAGTCGATGATGACTATGCCGATACTGCCGACATCCTTCGCCTCACCGAGAACGGAGTAGAATATGGAGTAAGATATCGTAAAAGTGACGGTTATACTCTTCGCTGCGTCTCCACCTATTAAGTCTCTGGGTCGCTACCAATTCGTCGATGGCTCTGTGGCAGGAACTGCTCTTTCCACTCTAGCAAACTATCAAGACACAGATTACACTCACGAACATACCTATTTTGGCAATGGCAATGGGCCAAATGCTAACCTAGGTACCGTAGGAACTACTTATGAGACTACTACTTACGATGGAGAAACCCAAAAGATTGGTACATACTATACTTTCCAAGCTGCAACTGTCGGAACTGGTGCATCATTCTCAACAGATGGTGAACAAGCACCGGATAGTTTTTGCCCAGCTGGCTGGCAATTACCGATCGGAAACAATCAAAATGTCAATAAAGCCTTCCAAAAATTACTCAATAGTTATAGCATTACAAATAATAGTGCTGGCTCTAACGCAGGTCGGAGTTATCCCCTATCCTACCTACTCTCTGGCTACTACTTCTGGAGCAGCGGTAGGGTGAACAGTTTAGGTAGCCGCGGAAACTGGTGGTCTAATACCATCGAGGTAGGAGGAGCACGCGCCTACTATTTGCGTATCTACGAGGTTGAAGTTTATGCCGATGGTGACTACGATATGCGCAGCGGTTTTCCTCTTCGCTGCGTCTCCACCTGTTAATACATTGTTAGAGCAAATCCTTACCAATTGTTACTATTCGGGACAATATCACGTGGATGTAGTGTTAGAACAAATCCTTACTGATGTTGCTATTTGGGACAATATCACGAAGACGCGAGTGATGTTAGACGCAGTTTCCCTGTAACGACAGGCGAAACAAGTCGTGTCCCAAAAGCAACATCAGTGGATTTGTTCTCTTCTCTTCGGAGTAACATTGGTGGATTTGCTATGAAGCCTACTATGCTATAATAGTTATATTAATTATGGAGAAACCCATGGCAGAAAAAAAGCCAAATGAAAAAAAGATTATTGAAAGTATAAAAAACACGAATCCTGAGCTTTCTGCACATGATATCACGATTGCAGTTTCTTCGCCAAAAGAAGAAAAACTCGATAATTATGATGACATCGAAAGATTAGTTGCTGAGGTAGAAAACGAGGACGAGAAAAAGGCGGAAAGAAAAGCTGAACGCAAAGAAAAGAAAGCTGCACAGACAAAAGCAGAAGAGAAAGCGAAGCAACACAGAGAGAAAATCGACAAAAAAGAATCTCGTGCGAAGCATACTCTCCCCTATCGAATCTTTAGTGCTATTATTGCCTTCATCACGCTTGGCTCCCTGGTTGCAATTATTGTTCGCGTTGCCATGACAAATACAGTTCCAGCGAAATTCTTTTGGCCAAGTGTGGCAGTCGCTATTCTCTTTTGTATCTTCTTCATTTTCAAATGCTTCCGACGTTACACTCATGTTGTCACGCTTACTATTCTGAACATTATCGGTATCTTGTTAGTCATTGCTAGTGCTTTTTGCTTCATCCGAATCAACGAGCTGATGAATTTCTTCGAGGACAATCTAGGCGAAAAGACCGAATATACCGTATATAATATATTTGTTCGAAATGACTCGGAGTATAATTCCCTGAGTGATGTGAGAGGACAAGTTTTCCATACAATTTCTACTTTCACCGACACCGAAAAACTTGAGCTTGCCACGAAAGAACAAGCCAACGCGACCCTAGCTTATGAAGATTATGCGATGAATGTCCTAAACAATGTCCTTTCCGATAATAAATATATTGGTCTTTTGAATTCTGGAACTTACGAGTCGACCATCGATACCTCCATTAGCTCTAGCACCAACGAGCAAGGCGAAAACAAGAATACTTCTGCCAAGATAAAAATAATTGGTGAAATAAAAGTCGAGGCGAGTAACGTGAAGATCGATACCACCTCCAATCTCACGAATCAAAGCTTCACAATGTTCATTTCTGGTATTGATACGAGATCGGACCAAATGGTCAGCAACAGCCTCAGTGATGTCAATATCGTCATGACTGTGAATCCGACCACACACAAAATTCTTCTCGTTGCTATACCACGCGATTACTATGTCCAACTGCATGGGACTTTCGGTCTTCCGGACAAGCTCACACATGCTGGTTCCCTCGGTGGGCTAAACTTATCGATGGCGACGATTGAAGATTTGCTTGATATTCAGTTCAACCAATACCTTCGTGTGAATTTCAATGCCGTAGTGAACCTTGTCAATGCGATCGGTGGCATCACAGTTTATTCCGATGTAGACTACGATATTACAGCTTGGACGAATAAAAGTTGCGTCTTCCATCCAGGCGATAACAAGGTCAATGGAGAATGTGCTCTCGCCTTCGCCCGCGAGCGTTACGCTTATAGTAGTGGCGATCGTCATCGTGGTGAAAACCAAGAACAAGTAATCGAAAAAATATTCACCAAAATTACTCGAAGCAGTACTCTAGTCGCAAAATACATGGACATTTTGAATGCCTTGTCCGGCTCTTTTGAAACCAGCATTACTACCGCCGATCTGACAGGCCTCGTCAATATGCAGCTCGACGAAATGCCGACTTGGGAAATTACAGATTACAATCTTAACGGTAATACTGGAAGTGCTTTGACCTATAGCTACCCAAATCAATATTTGTCCGTTATGTTCCCAGATTATTCCACTGTCGAGACAGCAAAGCAAAAGATTCAGGAAACTCTCCGAGGGACTGCCAAGTAGAAGGTTTTATGAATATTCTTCATATATTAATTGTTTTTCTCGTTTCCATGGTTCCACTAATAGAATTACGTGGAGCTGTGCCGATCGGTGTGGGGCTTGGTCTGCCCGAATGGCTCACATTACTCATCGCGATCGTTGGCAACAT
>JAZSPO010000036.1:0-10889 GCA_045537505.1 Candidatus Nanosyncoccus sp. | reverse complement strand
TCTCCAGGCGATTAAAGATCTCGTTGTTTCCATTATCCACGATTAAAAACCCATATTTTATTCGTTATAAACATCGACAAAAACATTATTTTTATGCTAAAATAATAGTATATGGCACAGTATAAGGTCCCACAAGACGTTGAGGCCGATGATAAATTACTCGGTCCATTTACTTTTCGCCAATTCGTCTATCTTATGATTATGGGTGGATTTATTGGAGTTGCTTTTGCACTTTTCCAGATTTTTCCACTACTTGCTCTGCTCGCTGTTCCGTTCATCATTTTCTTCGGTGCGCTTGCTCTTCCGCTGAAGCGTGACCAGCCGATGGAGACCTATCTCGCTGCAGTCGTCTCGTATCATCTGAAACCAAATCGTCGTTTCTGGAATCCAGGTCAGCGAGAATCGGTTATCGAGATTACTGCTCCGAAAAAAGTCGAGACTCCTCGTGCTCGCGACCTCTCGGAGGAAGAAGCAGGGAATCGTCTATCCTTCCTCGCTAACGTGATCGATACAGAAGGTTACGCTGTGCGTGGAGATATTAATAATGCTCCGATGCGAGCAAAATTCATTGCCGAGGCCGACACTGCTCCCGATATCCTCGACGAAAAATCATCTCCTGTCATAAACCAGGTGCTAGCCAAACAGCAAAACAACCAGCACCAAGCACTTCTAAACCAAATGCGTACTGCCATCCAAAATTCCGAATATGCAGCAGCAAATGAAAGTTATGGAACCCTTCCTAGACAGACCACTATCGACCCACTTTCTTACCAAAATACGCAGACTTCTTCGGCCCAATATGTTAATCCAGCTGTCATGCCTGCGACCCCAGTCGCTCCTCCTGCTCCGCCTGTCGCCGCACCAGTTGCTCCTGCACCACCAATGAATCCAAATACTGAAGCCCAGCTTCGTAGCCTAGCCGAAAACAATGATTTCACCATAGCAACACTTTCCAAAGAAGCCAATCGCGTCACACAACAAAATAACAAAGAAACATTTATTTCATTACATTAAGGAGTAACATGAATCCACAACAACCATTTCAGCAAGCTTACAATCCTTATACAATGGGGACGCCACAGCCGGCTCCCCAGCCAGCTCCAGCTACCCAAGCAGCTCCAGCCCAGCCACAGCCACAACCTGCCACGCCGCAGCCAGCTACACAGACGGCTGCTCAGCCGGCTACTCCTGCTGCCCAAGCGACCACAATTGCTACGCCCACGCAGCCGAATGCTCCAGCTGCTCCTACCCACGCTACTCCTGATGATCCTCTTTCTACACAGTCTACTCTGCTTATTTCCGAGTTGCGTGACGGCTTGGTCATCATGAAAGACGGTTCCTTCCGTGCTGTAGTTGCTTGTCAATCGATTAACTTCGACCTAATGTCTGAGACAGAAAGGGAAGCCGTCGAATATTCATACCAGAACTTCCTAAACTCGCTTCATTTCACGACCCAAATCTTAATTCGTTCCCAGCGTGTCGATATTGGTCCTTATCTGGAGCGATTGACTGAGATTCGAAAAAATAATGATAATATGCTTCTCGGCGTATTGATGGATGATTATATCAACTTTATCGATATCCTATCCCAGGAAGCAAATATTATGGATAAGTCATTCTTCATCGTCATTCCGTATTACGTATCCGATGAAGCAGAAAAAGTGCTGACCCAGACACGTAATTTCTTCTCTGGAGTGTCCCAAAAGAAGAAAGTCGAAGTCACGAAAATCGATCGTGGGACTTATGACAAGGCTATTACAGAGATTAATAACCGTGTAGAATCTGTCATATCTGGACTTTTCCAAATCGGTATCCACTCTGTTCGCCTAAACACACGTGAACTTGGTGCTCTATATTATAATTTCAACAACCCAGATACTGCCGTCCGTGAACCATTAGTAGATTTCACAAAACTTGCCACAACTTACGTAAGGAAAGGAGACAAAGATGAGCAGAAAAGATAAGAAAAAGAAGCAGCAAGAGCTTTCGGCCGCCCAAATTGCTGCCCAAGCACAGGCAATGGAAGAGGCAGAAATCCAAAAAGCCTTTGAGCAAGGTATTACTACTTTACGTGATCTCATTTCTCCTTCGTCTATCGAAATTCATTCGGACTATTTCCGCTTGGGTACCAAATACGGCCGTACCCTTTATGTTTATGGTTACCCTCGTTCTCTTTATACTGGTTGGCTTTCGCCATTGATTAACATCGATGAAGTACTTGATATTTCGATGTATATTTATCCTGTAGATACTACCATCGTCATGAAAAACCTCCAGAAAAAGGTTACCCAGCTCGAAGCTTCTATCAATGTCAATACAGAAAAAGGGAAAGTTCGCGACCCAGAGCTCGAGGCTGCCATTGGCGATGCCGAGGAACTGCGTGATCAGCTCCAGGTCGGTGCTGAAAAATTCTTCCGTTTCGGATTGTATGTTACTCTTTGGGCAGACTCTCTAGAAGAATTGGGATTTGTGCAGAGAAAGATTGAAACTTTGTTTGGACAACAAATGGTCTTCTCGAAAGTCGCATCCTCCCAGCAAGAGCAGGGAATGAACTCCGTCATGCCACAGTGTACAGACCAACTTCTGATTCGACGCAACATGAATACTGGTGCGATTTCCACCTCTTTCCCATTCACTTCGGCCGATCTTACACAGGAAAAAGGCATTCTTTATGGTATTAATATGCATAATAATGGTCTGGTCATTTTCGATCGATTCACACTTGAAAACGCCAACATGGTCGTTTTCGCGAAATCTGGTGCAGGCAAATCATTTACAGTCAAGCTCGAGGCTCTTCGCTCGATGATGGTAGGAGCAGAAGTTCTGATTATCGATCCAGAAAATGAATATCAGAGGTTATGTGATGCTGTCGGCGGCTCTTATATTCGTCTCAGTCTGAACTCTGATGTTCGTATTAATCCATTCGATCTACCAAAAGTCGTCGATGCAGAAGATGCGAATGATGCTTTACGTGCAAACCTTGTCACTCTCCATGGTCTATTCCGTCTCATGTTAGGTGGTGCACAACAAGCCTCTGCTGGTGCTCCAGCAGCTCCTGCTTTGACACCGAACGAAGAGGCTGATCTTGACCAGGCTCTAATCGATACTTATGCTCGTGCAGGTATTACTTCTGACGTCCTTACACACCAGTCGACTCCGCCGACCATTGCCAATCTTTATGATACGCTCTTGCATATGGGAGGTACTGGACCAAATCTCGCACAAAGACTGCGAAAATACACTACTGGCACCTTCGCAGGTATCTTCTCGCAACAATCCAATATCGATATTAATAACCAGATGGTAGTGTTCAATATTCGTGACCTAGAAGATGAACTCCGCCCTGTGGCAATGTATATCGTATTGTCACATATTTGGAACGTTGTTCGTGCTCAACAAAAACGTCGTTTACTGATCGTCGATGAGGCCTGGCAGCTCATGAAATACGACGATTCTGCGAACTTCTTGTTCTCGCTCGCAAAACGTGCTCGTAAATATTACCTCGGTCTAACCACCATTACACAGGATGTCGAGGACTTTATGTCCAGCAAAATGGGTCGTGCCATCGTCGCAAACTCTTCGATGCAATTACTTCTAAAACAATCTAGTTCAGCCGTCGATGTTTTGTCTGATGTCTTTAAGCTGACCGAAGAAGAGAAAAAACGTCTTTCCAACTTCCCAGTCGGACAGGGATTATTCTTCGCTGGCCAAAACCACGTTCATATCCAAGTTATTGCCTCCGAAACCGAGGAAGGTCTAATTACGACCAACCCAGTCCAGCAGCAACAAAACCAGCAGAATCAGCCAGAACAATAATATCGAAAACCCTGCTCCTATACTTGTTGTTTTCTGCTTAATATGTTATAATTAACCTGTTATGGCAGGTCAGAAAAATTACTTTGGGAAAGGCAATATTAGCCCTGTTTTTCCTGGCTCCAAAAAAATCAAAAATCCTGCCGATCCGACTGTTCCTGCTCGTCAATCTCTAAAAAATGCAGAAAACACAGCCGGCTCAAAAAACTCTTCCAGCTTGATAGACTTGGAGAACAATCCTTCCTCTTCATTTTATATTGGAAAAGGAGTCGCCAAACCTCTGCAAGAAGCAAAACAAAAATCTATTTTCGCTCGTTTCATGAAGGCCATGCCAGCCTTATTTATGATCGTTATTATCGCGATCTCAGCCTTTCTTATTTTCGGTGCATCTTCTTTCCTCGGTCCACACCTAGAAACGTTATTTACAGAAGCGACAAGTACTGACTATACAGCTTATACTTACCGAAGTAATGAAATCACAAAAGAAATTTTGTCTGGTGACTTGGAAATGCCGGATTATCTAAGGAAACGCCTGGAAGACGAGGAAATTCATGTCAATGGCAACTCCCTCGAGTATGATGGAATCACAATTACGGCTGGAAATTTTGATACCGTTTATAATGGAAATGTTCATTTTCGGGAAGCTGTCACCAATGCTAGACGTGGTCGAGGAGCGACTTTTTTCGATGCAGCAGCACAGGAATTTTACAAAAAACTTGGGCTTTCTAGAGATGTATTTCATGATTACAACGTAACTGGAAACCAAGAAACTGATGATGGCACATATGATTCGCTATTATCCAAATACTTTGGTGGCGGCTCTAATATGTCAATCAATACTGCCGTCGAAGAAGAAACCGAAGATGAAGAAGGAAATACCATCTTGGAATATGTTGCGACCGGAGAAGACATCTCTTCCGCTTCTGGTGTTAGTTCATCCTCAGAAGAGAAAGCCAAAGAGTTCCTGAATGCTGTAGGAGACAGAGTCGCAGCTGAAACTCCCGGTTGTGCAGCCTTGGAAGTTGGCAACATGATAGCGACTGCGGTAGCTTCCAATGAGCGCTATACTTCTGCACATGATTATATGACGAAAATGGAAAGTTTGAGTAAGTCGAGACAGGGAACTGGAGAAAAATCTGCTGTCCATTCTGTACTCAATTGGTTTACGACAACAGCTACTTCCACGGTCTATGATGCGGTAACTGGAAATAAAACCCAGGTGACTGGATCTCCTCTCGAGGCAGAGGGAATGAGAGTAGTACTCGGTGGGCTGACAGCTGAAAAAGCTAATGCGAAAAAGTTCTCCCTCGAAAGGTCGTATGAATCAACGAACCAGAGTATTCTCAATGCTGGCCTCTCGACCGTTGCATGCAAAGTCGAAAGAGCATCGCATACTTTTATTAGTCTTTCTGCTTTGGCTATACCAGGCAGTTTCTTAGTAAAAGCTACTATAGGAATATTACTCGACGTGGCGTTGGATATAGGAGTAAAAATTGCCGCCAGCACTGTATTGTCACTGCTTGTTCCGACTGTCGCACAAGTCATGTTTGAAAATCCTTTCAAGAACGCTGTCGGCATCTCGGGAGGAGAATACTTCGCAGAAGGTGCTTCGAATATCAACACTCTAGCCGCACAACAGAATTCTGGTGGAACAGGTGCTAGCAAAGAGCAGGTTCTTGCCTATAATAAAGCAACTGATGTAGTTTTGGCTCAGCAAGCAGAAATTGATCAAAAAAATTATAGTCCTTTTGATGCAACAAATCACAATACTTTCTTTGGCCGCATTACATATTCTCTGCTTCCGCTCGCCACCTCTTCGAGCACAATTTCGGCACCTTTGTCAACCTTTTCTTCTATCATGGGCCGTGCATTAAATACTTCGACTTATGCAAGTGGAGAAAACACTTCCTTAATGACGAACTTTGGCAACTATTGTGATAAAATTTCCGAAATCGGAGCAAGTGGAAACATCTATTGTACGATGATTACAACCCATGATCTATCCACTTTGTCTGTTCCTGATAATGACGAACAATATCGTAGTGTCATTAACCAAAGTATCTATTCGAGCGGTGGCGAAGAAAAGGTTAGAGAGAACTCGCCACTTTCGCGCTTTATTAGCTACTGGGTAAAACGTTACTCCATCCCTGGTGTCTATGATGCAAACATTGCTGATGCTTGCCGCAGGGAAACCACTTTTCTGCCATTTCTTACTGATATCATAGATATGGTTCTGCCGTTCGAGAGCGATTATTGCGAATCCGTCGCCGATGGATCCCGTTTCATTAATAGCTCTAGTAATCCTGCGTGGGAAAAGATGGAAAAATGGCACCAGCTATATGTTATCACAGCTAGAGTAAAAAAGAATCTCGGCCTCTATGGAGATAAGGATGATCCAGTCACAGCTTATATCAAAGAATACGAGTCAACACATCCTCTAGATAATTCGCGTGCCGGCTACCTTGCTCGTATTTCTGGTTTGGAAAAAACGGATGCTGAAGGCATCATCGCCTTATCAGACTACTTACAATTCATCGCAAATTATAACCCAAACGAAAGATATAGTTTCATGGAAGAACAACCTGCTTCATTATTACTAAGTACTGACGAGAAGCCAGCCGCAATTGCCGTAATCCTTCCGGAAAAATGGTCGTATTATCGTCGTGAACAGGAGGTCATATCATGAAGCAGCTAGTCAAAAAAAGTGTATTTTGTTCTATCGCGATAGCCTTATTCTGCTCTTCGTCTCCGATTTTCGCGATTAGTTTTTCCTCACGCGAGGATTTCGTCGATTTCCTCGATCGCAACGGTATATTCTACTATGATCCTTCTGGATTCACGGAAGATTGTTACTCTGGAGTAGGAAGCTTCGACGGCATCGTTACGGCAGGACTTTCCGCCCTACAAGCAGCCTTTGTCGATAAATTTCATGACATTGCAGCACAACTAGGGGCTCAATATGGTATTCCTTGGGAAGCTGTCATGGCTCAGGGCATCATCGAGTCGGCTTCTGGCACGAGTCGTTTCGCTGTTGAACGTTATAACTACTTCGGCCTTGGAGCAGTCGATAGTAATCCTTCGGCAGCATATACATATTCTTCTCCGGCAGAGGGCTGGCGTGGATATTTTGAATTTATTAGTAATAATCCGAGATATCGCAAAAATGGTGCTTTCGATTATCCGAACGACCCATTTGGGTATATTCAGGCCCTAAAAAGAGCTGGGTACGCTACCGATCCAAACTATGTTAGTAAAATATCGTCCATGATAAAGGCGATTCAAAATCGTTCGTCGGAAAAAAGTTGGAAATCATCTGGAGAAATGACGGGATCTTCTGGTTCAGTTTCTGCTCATCTTTGCGAGGACGAAGGCAACGGCGATATAAATAGTACTGCCCTGAAACTGTCTTGGGCAGATCGTTCCCATGCATTGGATGATCCAACTGCTCTTTACAAAAAAGCGTTGGAAAGTGTTGGGCTCAGCACTTACGGCGATCAATATGTCAGAATCGGAGCGAGCTGCGATGCTTTCGTCGCGACTGTTCTGCGATATTCTGGAGCCGATCCGAATGTACCTTGCTGCGGCACCACTGTAATGCTAAATTATTTTGCTTCACACCCAGAAAAATATCAGGAAATTCCTAATATTGGCAATTCCTCTAATCTACAATCTGGAGACATTCGTGTCAAGCCAGGACATATTGAAATTTATGTCATAGATGAAAATGGCAATGGGCGAATTGCGTCAGCCTCGCACGGCGATCGAACGGCTGACCACGGAATCGGATATTATGCAGATTCTTCTTATCGTATTTTTAGACTGAGGTCATAACCAATGAAAAGTCAAAGCCCCAAAATTATTACATTAATCAAGAAATATCCTCTCGCTTTTATTGTGCTTGGCACTCTTCTATTTTTCACTATTATTTTAGTCATTACAGCACTAAATCTACATGACACAACAGAAGTTGATATCCGTGTCACACCAGCTTCGTCGGAAATAATCATCAATGGAAAGAACTACCAAAATGGAACTTATCGCATCCCAACTGGAGAGTTGGCCGTCGAAATCCACAAGGATGGCTTCGAAACTTACCGTGCAACTGTCAAAAACAATAGCGACCAGACAAAAATATATGTTATTCTAGCCCAAAGCGACGGCTCAACATCTTGGTATGATAGCCATAATGATGACGCAATTTTGATGAGCCAAATAGGAGACTATTACGCGGAAAAAACTGCCAATAAATACCTCAGCGACCACCCAATTACCGAAAAACTCCCAATAATTTACGCTAATTATGATGAAAATTATGACTATACAGAATTCCGAATTGATGGAGGGGATTTTGATGAGTGCCAAAACGACTTCTGTCTAAAGATTACTGATGTAACGGGAGGGAACTATGATTTGGCAAAAGAAAAAATAAAAGATAGTGGATATAATCCAGACGATTATGAAATTATCTACGAATACACCCCAATTCAACCATTATAATAGTTTTAGCATTAGTTTTTTGGTATAATATAACTATATGAAGGGAAAAAAAGGTCTAAGAGAGAGGGTGTCTTTGTTTTTTGCTTTTTCCTATATTTTGTCCTCCATTTTCAGTATTCTTTTGCTTTCTCCTTCCACAAATGCCTTCAGCTCGACCAGTAATATTGAAGCTGGTGGATACCGACCAATTTTCAACGGAAATAATATTCTTTTCTGGAATCCATTCGAAGATTTGTGTGAAGAAGGATATGTCGCCTACGAAAAAGAAGACGTCCTCCTGGACGAGGGGGAATCAGCAAACTCGATTTTCCAATATTTACGTGGCCAAGGTTACTCTGTCACTTCTGCCGCCGCAATCATGGGAAACTTAGATGCAGAAAGCGGACTGAATCCGAGACAACTCGAAAGAATAAAAGCAAATGCAAAATATCCAGGCTATCTAGCTCCTCCTAACTTCGTTGCTTACGATTTCGAAAATGATCATAAAACATATGAGGGCGGATTCGGTCTGGCTCAGTGGACAAGCCCAGGTCGTGTCAAAAAACTTCAGAATCATGCCAAGTCAAAAGGAATGAATGTTACCTCACTATTAGTACAATTACAATTCTTAGTAAAAGAGCTAGACGACTATGGTATTTCTCCAAGCTTTCTCAACGCCAAAAGCCTAGAAGATGCGACGGAATATGTATTAAAAAAATATGAGGCTCCAGAAAATAGTGACTCAAAAGTAGCAGATAGAATTGCCCGTGCAAAAAAATTCCTTTTCGAAGATGAGGAAGACCCCGGTGGCGGAGAAATAACCGAAGGAGATGGAGAAGTAATCTGTATTACTGATGCAGCATTTGATAAATTATACAAGGATAAATATAAGCAGCTGACAGATGAAGAGATACTAGAAATGCTAGAAGATGGCGGCATGACTCTTGCGGAAGCAAAAGCTCTTATCGCAGAATATCTGAGGACGCCAGCGAGTGATTTTGCCTACTATAACATCGATCCACGTGTCCATAATGGCAGCAACAGTCCACTCTATAACTGTGTCGCTTTCTCGAGATGGTTCGCGAAAAAGTTCTATGGTTTCAATATTACTCGCGGAAATGGAAAAGATGTCGTATCGGTAATATTGGGTGGCAGGGCTGGCCATGTCGTTCCAAAAGCTGGTGCAATCTTTAGTACAAGTAGTGGCGGCAATGCTGGACATACTGGCGTCGTACTGGGAATTCATGGCGACAGAATAGTAATTGGCGAAGCTAGCTACCATGGTGTATGGGCTAGAGCAAAAGAAGCCCCTATCTCTAATTATATTAATAAAGGCTATACCTTCGCCTATCCAGAGGATATGTAATGATGAAAGAAAAACTATTCAAACTCATTACACTAAGAAATCTTATCATTGCTTCCGTTGTATTATTACTAATTATTGGATCAGTATTCTTCTTTTCGAGATATTTCCAGGATGATGGAATAGACAAAGACCAAACCGAAATTTCTGGTTTTCCAGAAGGCGTACCGGACGGCCTAAAACGTTTGACGTTCGCAGCTTTGTACGATGCGATAGAGCTCAACATCCCTTCTTCGGAAACTCCACCTACTTCTGGAGCGGTGATTCGAGAAAACACCCTAGAAACTGGCTATAATGACGTGACGAATATTTTCTATGGAAAATTCATTATCGATATAGCAGCAGTGAAGCAATCTTTTTCCGTTCGCTATGAGTGGTCGAATAATTCCGAAAATACTTATCTTTCTGGCTACCCAGTCGAGATTATTTGTGTCGAAAGAGACCAGCGAATCTACGATACTTCCTCTTGTAATGATATGTTCCATGATGCCAACCAGATTATTGATGATTTTGCGTATGATTATTTACCATATACAGATACAGTCGATGGAATTGATTTTAGTATTATAAAAGATTATCTAACAAGAGATCCAGAAATCACTGTAGTTTCTTATACTTGTGAGGGAAGTGCTGATGCAGAAAAAGTCAAAAAAGCAGCAGATAGTTGGATACGAGCAAAATCTGATCTTATTAATCCTGAAGATATCAGATATAAAAACTATTGCGATGGAATGATGGATACTTTTCCCGCCTTAGTGGAAAATTAGATTTATTTTACACTTGTTAATATTACTTGGTGGTCTTTGAAATTTTCAACAAGGCTTTTTTGGCGTAGATCATCCAATTCAGAAAAAACATCGTCTAGTAATACTAGAGGTTTTTTCTTTAGATAATCATAAATAATATTTGCCTCTATAAATTTTAATGCCAAAATAATACTTCTCGACTCTCCTCGGGAAGCTCCTTTATCTGCCTCTCCGCCATTAAAAATAAAATCATAATCATCTCGATGGACTCCGAAATTGGTGTGTCCAGTAATAATATCTTTTTCGGCATTTTCCATCAAAATTTTCAGATATTCACTTTCATCTATGTTCTCATCATGACTTTTATATCTCAGTTCAACCACATCATTATTATCAATAATTGAGTGGTATGTTTTATTTAGTGATACGTTAATTAATTCTATCAATTTCTCTCTTTTCTTCTGAATTTCCACACCATATTTTGCCAACAT
>JAZSPO010000107.1:0-8888 GCA_045537505.1 Candidatus Nanosyncoccus sp. | reverse complement strand
ATCGTAATTCTGTCGTTCCTTTTTTCGATTGCGAAATGTTTTTACAAAGCATTCTCGCTGGAGAAAAGAGGACACGAAATGTCCATCTCGGAGTTTCCGAAAACGATAATCTTCCACGGACTGTATGCAATCATCAGCTATATTGTCAGTGGAAAGCCGTGGCCTTACGGCCTGGCATTGATTGTCATCGGAATTCTCTCCCTGTTTAATACAGAGGGGAAACTCCGAGCGATGTCCTGGGGAAGCTTGTCGTTGTTCTACACGATAATGCTTCTCTTTTCCTACGCCAAGATGGCAGATCAGGGGCGATTCAGTCCTCTAATGCTATTCTGGCTCGTAACTGTTTGCATTTCGTTCGGCTTGAACGTCTTACGGTTGGCTCACGATGAGCTCGATCCGATCAAGGCGTTCACCAGATTGAGAGGTGAGTTATGATAAAAAGAATATTGACGGCAGTGACAATTATATTGTCGATGGTGGTCGTCGTGGCCACCGTATCAGCAGTGTATCATGCGACAGGTTCTACTTCTGCTAGCACCTATGTTGGCGAGGCAAAGGATATTTATCAGCCAGCCACCGCCACCGTGGTCGAGGCGAAAGAGCCTGACCAACCCCAGCAGGTAGCAGAGGAAACGGCAACACCGGAAGTTTCGCAAG
Organism: Candidatus Nanosyncoccus sp.; assembly: GCA_045537505.1. GTDB lineage: Bacteria > Patescibacteriota > Saccharimonadia > Saccharimonadales > Saccharimonadaceae > Nanosyncoccus. The sequence continues at coordinate 8,231 of JAZSPO010000107.1, read as the reverse complement.
GGACGCTTCTAACGTACGGCGAAAGCACGTATGTCGAGGAAAACCCAGTGGACGTGGACAAGTTGGCGTATGTTAATACTATCACGCCGGAAGAGATTCAGTCCATAAAGGATTTTCTGGAAGCGGAGCCGGATATCGATGGAATTGTCATCGACGATTTCATCGCCGAATTCGGCGACAAGTTTCCGGAACTGATTCAGGATGAAAAAGGCGAGTGGATGTATCCACTCAACTACGAGTCCTTATCACAGAAAGATTCCGAGAGACCCGACGCGGCCATCAAGGCTGGACTAAACAAAGAAGGTAAGCCAATCGATGATGCCCTGGCTTTTCCATTTGACCTCAGCTACAACGAGGTCCAGGAGATCTTAAAGTTGAAGGTCGGCAAGAAAGCCGATTTCGGCGAGGCAAGGATTGAAGAGCTGAAAGTTCAGCTTTTCAAATACCTCCTCGGCAGTCCAATCGGACTGGAGGCATATTTCAATCTGCTGAACAAGCAGAAGATTGCCGATCAATTCACTCTCGAAGAGTACTGGAAGACTGGAAAGGACTACTTGCAGAAATGCGAGGAGTCCAGGCAGGGAAACGAAGCCAAAGGGATAAATGTCTGGCTCAGGGAGTTCAAGAAGGATTCCGAAACCAGATACTTCACTAATGCAGAGCATATTAAATATTGTATCGCTCTGCATCACCTGCTTTGGCCTCGCAAGGCTGAGGTCGCTGTATATACAGCAAAGGCCAATGACCATTATCACCTGGTCGATCTGGCTGACTTCAATAGTATGCGGGTGGCGACGCCGGCAGATTACAAGGAAACCCTGGCGTCTCTGATTTTTCCGTTCTATACGAAGGATGGGAGAATCGCCTTCAGATTCGGATCGAATATCCGGGATAAGAGGCCGGAAATTCTTAACTACTCAGCGACCAAAAAGCCGGTGGTAAATAAGAAACCGACTCCGACACCGATACCTCCAGTGGTTGTATCGCCCACCACCACAATAGCGACGTGGGCAACAACCACGACCACGACCACGACGGTTCCTGGCAATCCCAATAATCCGCCAGGACCTGGTCCCGGACCTAATAATCCGGAGACCAAAGCTCCGTCCGAAGGAACAAAGGCACAGACCGGAGGAGGTCAGAAGACCGATCCTGGACCGGGCGAACAGAAGCCTGACCAAGGAAATGGTGACGGCGAGTACAAGCCAGGCACCTCGGAAAATCCGACACCTCCCAGTAATGGAGGTGGAGAAGATTCTCCGCCGCCGACTGCTCCGATCGAGGAGCATCCTTCCAACACGGAAAACGGCACTGCCGGAGGAGACGATGGCGGAGCCGCTGGAGGAGACAACGGCAATATGGGCGGAGCCCCACCGGCATCAGACTAAGCACACAAATATATATAAAGAGCGTAGCTCTAGTACTTTTCCCTGGGAGCCCTTACCAAGCTCCCGGGGATTCCCATGATTTGACTCGTATTTGAGATGAATCGATTTTGATATGGTTAAGACGAAAATTAACAAAATGGCTAGCAAGGGTTGTATCGCGATGAATGGCATGAAACACCATTTGGTGTGGAATGCCTGGAGTCGAAAAGTGCAAAAAATATTAACTAACAATCAACTTAATATACTTTTTTGGAAGGAGAAATTTTTATGAAAAAGTTTATTAAAACTGCTGCTGCGGTTTTGGCTTCTGCCTCAATCGTCGGTGTCAATGTTGCTCCAGCTGTAATGGCTTGGGGTGACAGTGCTGGTGGTCGCCAGACTTACACTCTTACGAACTGTAATGCTGACTACTCGAAATGTAATATTTCCCCAGCAATCGGTAATAAAATTACCTTCAACTCATTCACTAATAACCCAAATATTGGTGGTGATGAACGTGATTTCGTCAATGCTCGTGTTGATAACGGGATTAACGACGGAAAACAAACTTGGGAATCTCATGAAATTACAGTAAAAGATGGTGAAACTTATATCATCCGTCTTTATGCTCACAACAACAACCCAAATGGTACTTCTGCAACTGCGAAAGATGTGACTTTGCACTACACACTTCCTACAACTGCAGGTACACAGCTTAGTGTTCAGGGTGCTATTGACTCTTCAAACGCCGATCCAAAACGCGTTTGGGATGATGTAGTATTCAAGAGCGCGAATGGTGAATCTTTCTACCTTGACTATATCGAAGGATCTGCCCTCTACGAAAACAATGGTATTGGTAAAAATGGTGGCGTCAAACTTTCTGATGACATTATCTACCAATCTGGTGTAAAAATTGGTTATGATCAGCTCGATGGTAACATCCCTGGTTGTTTCAAATACGATTCTTACACAACCATCAAAGTAAAAGCTGTTTATATCAACAATTCTTATGAAGTCCAGAAGACCGTTCGTAAGATTGGCGATACTGACAAAACTTACAAAGAATCTGTAGACGCAAATATCGGCGATACAGTCGAGTACCAGATTTACTACCACAACACGACATCTGATCATGTTGATAACGTGATGGTAAAAGACATTCTTCCAAACAACATGGAACTTGTCGAAGGTACAACAAAACTTTACAACACTACGAACCCAGATGGCTTGCTTTATACTGACAATACTATTACGACTACTGGTATCAACATCGGTGGCTATGCTGCTAATGGCGATGCTTATATTCGTTTCCGTGCAAAAGTCGTTGACAAGAGCATGGTTTGTGGTACAAACAAACTTGTGAACTGGGGTCAAGTCGGAGTCGGAAAGACTACAATCCAAGATAATGCTTCTGTTCTCGTCAAGAAAACAGAAGGATGTGGAGACACTCCAGAAAATCCAACTCCAAAAGAAGACAACCCAAATAAACCAACTGTTACTCCAAGCAACATGCCAACTACTGGTGCTGGAACAGTTGTAACTGGCGTCATCGGTGTTGGAAGCGTTGTCACTGCTGCTGGTTATTACATTGCTAGCCGTAAATCTCTACGCTAATTGACCGCCTCGAAAACTATAGGGTTGGGCAATTTGGGCGGTGCTAACAACTAGCCTAACAAAAAATCCTCAGGAAACTGGGGATTTTTTGGTGTTTTTCGTAATATTGCTGTTTTTTATTTTTTTCGCTTATGCTATAATAAAACCACAATGGATCCAAAACAAACAGGTCCACAGGGTGGTCAACCTGGTGGGCAAGAAGGTCAGAATGTGCAACCCCAGTTTCCTGGGATGAGTTCTAGTGGTGCTGGCTCGGTCGGTGCCGGAGAACTCGGGTCGCAAACCCTCTCGACCGGTGCGAATGTTTCTCGCACGATGGACAGTTTGAATTCCCACAACCAGGAATCAGCGACTGGCAAGTCGATTTTCCAGAAAAAAAAATTCGACAAGGTGGTAGCAGTTTCTGGTGATATTATCCTGACGATTGACCCAAACGATAACAAGGGCCAGAGAAAATCTCTCGACAAGGCGAAGATGATAAAATTTGGCGGCATCCTCGGTGCCATCGTCGCTGTGGTATTGCTCGGTGCGATCATTCTTGCCTTCGTGACAGGCAGCGGCAAGAAAGAAAAGACACCAGGAACCCAGCCGACGGCTAATCTTTCTATGGGCCAGGCGTTTTATCAATATTCTAATTATATTTTGTTTGGAACTACCAGTACGACTCCGACAGATGAGACGATTTCTCTAGCAAACACTTATGAGATTGATACCATTCTCAGTGCAGAATCGGAAGAAAAAAGTAGTTTCTTCCATACAGCGAAACAGTATTTTGATAAGTTCATAGAATCATATAACAATTCGGATGAAAAGAACCAATCATATATTCTTCCTTCCATCCTGCCAGACTATAAGAATACTTTTGATTTCATATACAACTATGCACAAGCTGGTGGCTTGGCAGACAGTGAGCTATTACCGATTTATTCTGAGGAAGGAGAATCGGGCTTGAACACGTATTTTGAAGAAAACTATAATATATTCAACGAAAGCGAAAATGAAGATTCGAAAGAATATTATATATATCAAAAAGCATATTTTGATTATAGAAAGGCATATTACAAAGTCGCACAAAGCAGAGGATGTATAGAGGGTGGCGAAATAGTGCCAAATTGCCAGACAGTAATTAGTAATATTGATGTTAACTCGGTAATGGATGGGTATAATATGGCGAATAAGATTGTTGGCAGGAATACAGATGCTCTAATTACAGGAGCGTCATCGATAATTGCAGAAATTCAGAATCCTACTACTGAGGAAGATATTAATGAAATGATGACAAAGGGTAGTAATTAAAACGGAGCGAATGATGAGTAAAAAGAAAATAACATTATTGTTCTCTGCCATAGTAGTAGCCTTGTTCATAGGTGTCTTTAGTACGTTTAATACAAAAAATGTTAACGCTGCTGGCGATTATGGAAAACGTGCGCTGATAGCTGATTTGTCGAAGTGTTATTTCCAAGGTCAGTTTAAACCAAAGGTCGATCTTACTAATATTTATTATATTAAAGATATTCTTCAGGGTTCTGATTCTATTTTAGCTATGCCGAATACGAAAGTTTCTGGTAATAATCCATTTTCTTGTCAGACACTATTCGAAAAATATCTAAATGTTGATAGTCTCGGTTCAAATCAGAAAGAAATAAGCGATACTCTATTGAAGCTTGGTTACGAAGGGGAACCAGCTAATAACCAGAAAAAGAGAAAATGTGCTCGAATAAAATTTTACAGATCTATTAAAGACCCGACAGGGAATAATGAGAGCACTAATACAGTCTACTCATCAACTTTATGTGCTGTTGTTGATAATGAAGGAAATGCTTTAGAAAACTATTCGGTTGGTAACGCAGGAGAAGGTGGTGCTGTTACCCTAGTCATATCGGATGATCAAATCATGATTTCGACTCCAGACGGTGGTACTTATTATGTTTCTGCACCAATTGGTTCAAATTTTGGAAACGTAATTAATGATATTGATAAAAGTATTCCAAATGATATGTGGACTGATACTGGGTATCATTTCGTAAAACAAGGAGTAGATTATCTTTCTGATGAAGATATGCCAAATTCAGGGTCTTCGATTTACAGTTTGAGGCCCGCTGTCAATGCATCTTATAAAGCGATTCAGAGTTTTCTTGGTACAACTGACATTAATGCTGCCTTCACTCCTGATGAACGATCGGCATTGTTTAGTGATTATCTCAGTACCTATTTCACGACATCATGTACATGGATAGATAATGCGACGGAAGTGACTGACGCAGCTGGCAATAAAATTTTTGTGAAGGCAAACAGTGATGCTCCGTCGACTTTCTACATCCCTGGTGGTGACGGTGCTTGGTTTAGTACTGTTGATAGGGCTGGGTTTATTAGTGCATTGTCTGGAGTAACTATTCCAGCTGCTGCAAGTTGCGACCCTAATAATACCGATCCGCAAGAACCAGATCCTGGTAGTGGTGGCGATGATAATGTTTGTTTCAAAGGTGCAGGAGCACTGGGATGGATTGTCTGTCCAATCATGAGTGCCTTGAGTGATGTGGCGGAGAGTCTTTATAAGTTTATTGAGGATAGTTTTCTGCAGACGAATGTTGATACAGTTCTTGGTGGCGAGGTACGAAATATTTGGGGGACGGTGCGCGATCTCGCGAATGTGGCTTTCGTAATACTATTTATGATAGTAATATTCTCTCAGCTTACCGGAATCGGTATCGACAATTATAGCATCAAGAGAATTTTACCTCGTCTGATTATTACAGCAATTTTAGTCAACTTCAGCTTCTTCATCTGTGGCATTCTGGTAGATATTAGCAATATTCTTGGCTCTGGACTAAAGGCTTTCCTCGAGAGTGCGGCTCCTGCTGCTGATACCGCAAGCAATTATTCTGCGGTAGGTGCTGGTGTCGCCGAGACTCTCGTCGGCGGCGGTGTCGGTATAGCTGTAGTTGCAGCATTAGTGAGTGCAGGAGCAGCGATAGTGCCAGGGTTAATAGTTGGGATTCTTGTCGGTACAATTAGTGTCGTAATCGGCGTCTTGTTCATCGGACTTATTCTAATCGCTCGCCAGATTTGTATCATCGTCGCGATCGTCTTGGCACCAGCCGCACTGGTTTGCTATATGCTGCCGAATACAGAACAGCTATTCAAGAAATGGTGGAAAGTTCTCCTCGCACTACTCATGGTTTATCCGATCTGTGCACTCGCCGTCGGAGGTGGCAACCTTGCCAGCAAGTTGCTCGCCATAGCTGGAGAAGAGAGTAATAGCCCAGCAATTATCATCGGAGCAATGATTACTCGTGTGATTCCATACTTCTTCATTCCATCCCTGCTAAGGAAGTCTTTGTCTGGTATCGGCAATCTGGGCGAGGCAATCAGTGGATTCGGCCGTGGAATTTCGAGAGGAGCTGGCGGCCTGGCACGTTCTGGTGCCCAGAGGTCTGGTCTTTACAGGAATGCGATGAACAATGCGAAAGACCGTGAGCAGGCGAGGGACCTGGAACGAGAGCAACAGCGGGCACAGAGAATTGTAGATAGCCTCAGAAATAAACAAAAGAAGGGTGCATTGAGTACTCGAGAAACCAATAGGCTCGCTAAATACCAACAGAGAATAGCAGGTTACAAAAAAGACGAGAAAGAAGCCAACTACTATGCTTCTGACCAATATGCCGATTCTATGGAACAGCGGTTTGCAGCTATGGATCAACAAATTGCTGCTGATGCTCGTGAGCAAGCAATTGGCACATATCTCAGTTCCTATCAGAATGGTGGCGATGGCGGCTGGTATACGGCAGAAGATTATAATTTGTATGATGGAGCTGGTAATCTCAGGACTGATAACAAAACCTATAATGGGGTGATGGATATCCTGAGAAATGGGAACGCAGAACAAGTCGCTGCTATGACTAGGGCGATGTCTACAAATGACAAGACGCGTAGTGTATTCAAGCAGGCACTTGCCAATTATACAGAGGGTGGTGTGTCTGCTGACAGAGAAGGTGCCATGAGTGCGATTAAAACTGAAATCAAACAAAATGGTAAATGGAAGAATGAATTCGATCGTAGAGTCAATAACTGGGCTGTCGAAGGTGGCTCGACACAAGCGTTGTCGAACTTCGACTACAATACTACTAATACTGGTCTTGCCGATAAGCTCACACAGGATTACATGGTCGGCTCTGATGATGACACAATGAAGGCGATGACGAAGGCGGTCGAAGAGCTTCGCCAGCTCGAGGCTAGTGGTACTATAACATCTGACCAGGCAAAAGCTCTCGAGGGCTATCGCTCGGCTGCTTATGCTGCACTTAGCAACCCAGCGAATAGTAATATGAAGATTGAGCGTCAAAATGCCCTTTCAACAATTGCTGCAGGCTATACGCCAGAAACTGTTATTAATGTTCGAAAGCAGCAAATTTCTGATCAGGCCGAGGCGACAGCGATGGCAAGGTTCAACGGCATGACTAATAAAGAAGTCAGGAGAATAGCGAAATCGAAGAAATCTTCCGAAACTGAGCGTGCTCAGGCAAGAGCCGAGATGAGAAGACGCCAAGGTGGTGGCAATCCATAAAATAATCATCAGATAATTATTACTACATCTTTTCCGCAGCTTGGATTACATCTTCGAACAAAACGCAAACAGTTAGTGGGCCGACGCCACCAGTTTTTGGTGTGATTGCCTTCAGGTCGGTACGTGTCCGGACTTCTTCATCGACGTCGCCGACCAGGACACCGTCCTCGCTGGCTGTGCCAGCATCGACGATGATAGCACCAGGCTTTACCATTTCTGATTTGATGAGATGTGGAACACCTGTCGCCGAAACAATGAGGTCATAATTCTTTAGGTCTGATAAGCTGCTATCATGACGGAAAACGGTCACATCGAATCCAGATGATTTCCACATTCTTTCTAGTGGAGCACCGACCAAGCGACCGCGGCCGACGAGTGCAATTTTCTGGTTTTTCAGCTCTATATCATGTCCGGCTAGAAGCCAATTTATGGCAGTCGCCGTCGCACTTTCGAAGATACGCTCGTTCGCTTGGTCGTAATTCTGGGATAGACCATCGACGTCCTTTTTCGGTGCGATGAGATTGACTACCTCATCTGTGTGTTCTTTGTCTAATAATGGAAGCTGGACAATAATTCCAGAAACCGTGCTATCATCATTTGCTGCGAGGATAGCTTTTTTCGTGTTTATTATTTTCGTTTCTGGTTCTTGTCCCTCGATCTTTTCATCAACAACCATGATGCCGATG
>JAZSPO010000114.1:0-6308 GCA_045537505.1 Candidatus Nanosyncoccus sp. | reverse complement strand
GGACATGTCGGTATCCCATGGGAAGTAGTAGTAGTTGAGTTCTTGTGGGAGATCTAGGTTTTCTGTCATCCAGCAGTTACCGTCTGCTAGCTTGCGGATGCGGTAGTAGCCGGGTTGAAGGAGGAAAAATAAAAAACCCTTTAATATGACGTGTGTACGGATCTTCTCTTGGGATGTGGCATTGCGATGTTCTCTAGATCTAATTTTTTTTTGATGAGAAATCGACATTACATACCAAAATGATTGTGAAACAACACGAAGACCTTGATTTTTTGGAAGATGTATGCTATAATAGAACAATGTGATTGGGGAAGTCCCTCTTCGGTCACAAATCTTATGGAAGGGGGTGCGTAACATGAGTGTATTCGCACCAAGATTAAAAAAATGGAGCCTCCAGGCTCCGAAAGGGGAAATGTTCTCCTCGGAGATCGAAACTTTGACGGAAAATCGTCTCGTCAAGAAGAATCTCCAATTAAAGGGATTGGTGAAAGAGGAGGGAATCGATTCACATCCAATCATCTCCTCAAAAATCCTGGCCGTCCGTAAATTGGACGGTGGCGATATACAGATTACATCTGATACATTACAAGAATATATCGTCAGCATGGAAGATATCGACCGTGCCTGGGACGAGGCAAGGAAAAAAGCTCCAAAACCGGAGACAAAGGCAAAAGGGAGCATCACTCCCATCCGGCATATAGCTTAGCTTGAACAAACCCTTTCCCCTTTCTCTCAGGGTCGCAACAATTGCGGCCCTTTTTTCCTTTTTATAGTATAATTGAGATAGGTAGCTTAAAAATTAGGAAAGGGGGGATCACTTTGCAGAAAATCTATTTCATTGACGGTGAAGCGATGACAAAGACTCAGATACTGAATAGAGCAGAAGCTGCCACATCCCAGACCAAGGCGAAAAACAAGCGTCGCCTACGTGAGGGTCTGTCATTTCGGATGATTGAAGACTACAGTACCTGGGGAGAACTAATCGGCAATTGTCAGCCTATCGGCTACAAATCTGTATCACATGTCAGCATCAAAAGTATTGTCAACCGTGCACTCGAGGAAAGTGAGGAAACGAGACCTTGCGTAGTAATTTTTCGGTTGGGAAACCAGAATTTTATCTACTCGAAAGGAGGAATGCCTATAATCTTTAATGCTCGACTCTTTATCGAAAGAGGTGGTTGTTGGCGATATACCATGAACAAAGATGGTACAATCCAGGATTGGTTCATTGTGGACGCTGATGCGGACCGGACGACGGAAGGAGAAATCCTCCTGACAGAACCTGTCCCCTATCCTCGGAATATGAGTGATGAATGGCGGATGCTCTGTTTTGAGCATTATGGTCATATTTATGACAAATACCATATCATCCCAGATGAGGACCTATGAAAGGAAGGTGGTCCTAATATCTACCAAGGCCACATTATTGTGGCCTTTTTCATTACACTTGACCTTGCATTATATCTGTAAAAATGTTATTATATTGTTATGAAAAACTTTCCCCTTGTCGCACTAATTGGCCAAACCAACGCAGGAAAATCCAGCCTGCTTAATCGTTTCGCTCACAAAAATATCGCTATCGTGGCAAGAGAAGAAGGTACGACGCGAGATAATGTCCTCGCAAAAATCGACGACAAATACCTCATGATCGATACGGCCGGACTAAAGAACCCAGAGGATGATTTTGAGGCAGGAATCCAGGACCAGATTAGCGATGCTATTGAATCTGCCGACCTCATTCTTCTGACACTTGATTCGACCAAATATTTCGACCACCATGACAAAGATATCGCAAAAAAAGCACTACGATCGAAAAAACCAATTTTTCTCATTCTGAACAAATCCGATAGGGGAGAAGCACTCGACCTGAATGAGTTTCGAGCCCTCGGCATACCGGAGGAGCGAATTTTTCGTACTTCCGCCACTACTGGGCAGGGCATAAAGGACCTCAAACAAGCAATTACAAAAACCCTTTCTACTACGACAAAGACCGTTTCTAGGTCCGCTGCGACGACCGAAAAAGAGACGATTCCACCTCTGAAAATTGCCCTGATTGGTCGACCAAATGTGGGAAAATCATCGCTGTTTAATTCACTGTCCAAAAAGCAGCAAGCCCTCGTTTCTTCGAAACAGGGAACTACTCGCGATGTAAACAGGGTAGAAATCAAGTACAAAGGCCGGACAATGGAAATCCTAGACACGGCTGGTCTGAGAAAGCCTGGCAAAAGAGAGGTCGGAATCGAAAAATTCTCAGCTATTCGTACTCTCGCCGCCATCGAGGAAGCTGATATTTGTGCCTTGTTGATCGATTCGACAGAACCTCATTCCAAACTAGACCAATCTCTCGCTGGACAAATAATTGAAGCAGGCAAGGGAATTATGCTAATCGTCACGAAATCTGATTTACTGGAAAACTCTACTCCTACCAATATTTTTGGCGAAAAAAATATCAAAAATCGTACTAACGCCGATTTTCTACTAGACCAGCTCGAGAGGGACTTCGATTTTCTGCCATTCGTACCAGTCGTCATCACAAGTAGCGAAACAGGGAAGAACGTGACGAAAATCTTCGATCTCGCCGAACAAATTGACGAAGCTCGCCACCACACAATTCCGACAAAAGATCTCAATCATATTCTCCAGGAGGCGAAGTCCGAACATCTTCCTGCTGGTCTGAAAAATACCCATCCAAAACCGAAATATATTGTCCAGACCGATACTTGCCCACCTTGGTTCGTCGTTCATGGACACGATCTCCAGCTATTACACTGGTCTTACAAGCGTTTTATCGAGCGTAAAATTCGCGAGTTTTATCCATATCTGGGAACGCCGATTTTCTTTTCTTTCCGTAGTGACAACAAAAAACAGGGAGAAACATCATGAAATTAATCGTAGGATTTGGTAACCCAGAATCGAAATATAATTTTACGAGACACAATTTCGGTTTCCTGGCCCTCGATTTTTATGCGAAAATCAGAGGTCTAGAATGGGAACCGAACCCAAAATTCAATGCTATCTGGATGAAAACCAAAGAGGCGATTTTCATCAAACCACAGACCTATTACAACGACTCTGGTAAGGCTGTCCAAGCTTTTTCGCATTACTACAAGATAGCACCAGAAGATATCATCGTCATCTGCGATGATTTCGACCTCAATTTCGGAATGATACGATGCCGCAAAAACGGCTCATCTGGGGGAAATAATGGCCTCAAATCCACTATTAGCGAGCTGAGTAGCTCTAATTTCGCCAGAATTCGTCTGGGCACGAACTCGAACTTACGCGGCACGATCGGCGATATAGATTTCGTACTCAGCAAATTCACCCCTGCCGAAAAAGAAAAACTCCCTGACTTACTGCACTCGGTCGCAGATAGAATAGACGAGCTAATTCAGTCCTAATACCCACTGGTTCGCTCCGAGAGGCTTCACCAATCCTTTTATCTCCAAGATAGTTATACCCTGGAAAAAATCAGATGAAGAAATCTGCGTTTTTCGGACAATTTCCTCGCCATCAAAAACGCCATCGAGTATCTCTGTTAGTATTTTCTTCTCCACCTCTGTTTCTCCAGTATCGATAATCTCGTCTCGATCCAGCTCATTAGTCTTTTTAACCCTATTTTTGGAAATACGTGCTGGAAAAAGCAGATCGAGTAAATCATCGACCGCTGTATAGGGAATCGCTCCCTGTGCCAGAAGCCGATTACATCCTCTGGAATTCAACCTCGTAATATCTCCAGGGGCAGCCATCAAATCTATACCTATATCTAGTGCATGACAGGCAGTATTCAGCGAGCCACTCCTATCAGCTGCTTCTGGGATGAAAACGATGTCGGACAGCCCAGCAATCAGTCGATTTCGCCGCAGAAATCGTGCCTGTAATTCTTTTTTTCCAGCTGCGATATCCGCCGGTCCATATTCGGATATCACAGCTCCGCCGGTCCCAACAATTTCTTTTGCCAAAGATGTATGGCAGTGGGGATATATTTCTGTAATAGGAGTACCGAGCACAGCGATGGTGATACCTCCAGCATCCAGAGCGCCCCTATGAGCGATAGAGTCAATTCCATACGCCAGACCAGAAATGACGATTGCTCCAGCTTTTGCTGCCTCGTAGGCTGCATTATAGGCAAGTTCCTTGCCGTACGAAGTATTTTTGCGTGAACCGACAATTGCGACGCAACGCAGACCATCCCGCTTTTCTGGTATTTTTCCATAGTAATACAATATTTCTGGAATAAGCACAAGCTTTTTTAACACCTCTGTGAAATTATGTTCCAGAGGTCGAAGTTCATTGATTTTCATAAAAATCATTAAAAAAGTGTTGACTTATTTTTTTAAGTGTGCTATAATGAAAACAGTTAGGGCTCAAAAACCCTAAACTGCACCTAAATAAATCATAATTTCTACCACTATTTTAGCATGATTTTTCGAAATCAAGCGAAAATTTTGGTAAAAGTTGCGTGTTCTTGAACCTCTTCGAGTTTATGATTTCTTTTACGGTCATAAACTTATAAGTATTACCTCCACTTTGAAGAGACAATTCGAGAACATAGCAACCCCCATAACCGGCGGGCCCCAATTTGTGTGAGGTGGGTCGCGCTTCCGGGGCTTCCCCGGTATCTGGCAAAAGAAGCGTTATGGGGTAGCGAAAAATCCTCTAGCCGAGTTAGGTAGTGCCCACCCATACCTAACTCGACCAGGGGATTTTTTGTTGACTATGCTATAATACGCTTATGAATAATGAAAACGTAAGCCCAAGCAACGATTTTAATAATGATCAAAACACCAGCCCAAACAAAAATCCAAACAACAATTTAGACAACAATTTAAATAGTGATTTTAGTCATGACTCAAACACCAGTTTTGATAGTGGTTCTAACAGTATCGTCGAGCCACCTCAAAAAAAGAAGTCGCCAGTCCTTGTCATCCTAATAATATCCATCATCGCCCTCACGATTCTTAGCGTCGTGCTTTTCATTCTATTATTGTCTAGCCAGTCCAACCAGAATACAAATGTCGACAATCCTAATAGTAGTAATAATGGCAACAATAGCAACAATAATAATCAAAAAACTACTTCGTGTAAATCTATTACACTCTCTAAATACAATGATCGTAGTATACCGGGAAAAGAATATTCATTTTCCATTGATGATTCATGTACGCTCGATGTAACAGTGACGCACTTTACTTCAGACCCCAATAGCCAACCTTACACAGAAACTTTGTCTACTAAGCTGACGGCAGAGGAATATGGTATTATCTTGGCTGCTTATGAGAGAGAAGAAATGAAGGCAGCTTTAGCGAAGCAATGGAGCAAACTTATCGTTGATTTCGCTACGTATCTCGAAGATATCGCCCAAAATACCAGGGTTGTTTCTACTGACCACGAAGATACAGAATTTGATCGAGAATTCTGGGAAACATATTATAAAGAACTAGATTTAAACAACGATGGCATCTTAACTAGTCGCGAATATGGAATGGATTTCTTCAATAACTTCGACGAAAGGCTCGAAACCTATTTATTTTAGAATAATATCTTACGCCTCAATCTTTAAATTCTTTGTCTAGCATATGCTTGTTTTATAAGTATTGTTTGATATTCTCTGTTTATGTCTCTACATATTACAGAAGTCTATTCCATGCCAAAATCAAAGAAATTATCCATTTGTTACGAAAATGGATACAAATTAAACAACGACGAAAAGGAAGTTTTAGAATGGATTAAGGAGAACATTGGCGGAGAAATGACAGTTCTTAAGAAAAAAGAAATAAATGGTATTACCACACCAGATCTCAGAATGGATAAATATGCAGAAATAAAAAATACTTCTGGGAGTCTAAATACTCTAGACAAACATGTTAGAACGGCAGCCAAACAAACACAACATGGTTGGGCATTCATCAATATAGACGGAGCAAAATATAATGATCATGAAGCAATTAGTACAATTAAAATCGGATGCTTCGGAGTGGTCTTTCTGAAGTATGGCTCATTCGTGGGAAAAAATTCCTAGTTCATTTAGTATTAGAGAGTAGAAAATAATAAAAAATCGCTAGGCAGACACCAAGAAGGGGCATCAGCTAGCGATTTTTTAGTAAGTTGCTTACATATCCATTCTAACATAATAATAAAAATCTGTAAATATACGGCAACTTAACCGCTTATACTTGAAATTACAAGGAGATGAGTGCATAATAAAAGCTTTTATTATGCCGAAACGACGCAATAATTTCTATGTTTGCGAAGCAAATATAGACACGTGTGTTATTATAAAGTATATGAGTGTAAAAAACCTGGTA